>CAZLOF010000675.1:0-2814 GCA_964560745.1 uncultured Thermoflexus sp. | reverse complement strand
GGGTTGATCATTCTTGCTAGCGAAGGTATCGTTAGTGCGTTGAGTTTTTTAATTAATGAAGCGATGCGGTTAAAAATTATAGCTTTAAACGATATCCCACCCCGGGTTCTGTATTAATATACGTTGGTCTTGCTGAATCAGGCTCTATTTTTCCGCGCAGATTGCTGATATTCACCCGAAGGATATGCATGTCGTTATAGCCCTCGCCCCAAACTTGGCGCAAAAGCTGCCGATGTGTGATGACTTTTCCGGCATGAGTAACCAAAATTTTTAACAGATCATATTCTGTAGGTGTGAGCTGAACTTCTTTTTGATTCATCGTCACAAGTCTGCGCGAAAAATCAACGACCAAGTCTCTAAATTGAAAGATGGGTTCGTTAGGGTTGGTTGATTGTTTTCGTAATGCAACGCGCATTCTTGCAAGCAATTCGCCGGTGCCAAAGGGTTTGGTTAGGTAATCATCTGCACCTGCATCAAGGGCGGCGATCTTATCTTGTTCGGCTTCGCGCACCGAAAGAATGATAATGGGGGTTTGGCTCCATTCGCGTAATCGGCGCGTGACTTCAATGCCGTTAATATCGGGTAAACCTAAATCAAGGATAATGATCTCTGGGCGATGGGTCAGCACTGCGTTTATGGCATCTAGCCCATTGGCGGCTTCATATACGGTTAAACCCTGTGCCCCCAATGCAGTGCGTAAATAACGCCGAATAGGCGCTTCATCATCTATGACCAAAACACGTTGATTGCCTAATATCATACGCTTAATCGTAACTCAATTTTAATGATTGTGCCACCCCCTTCGCGGTTAAAGGCACGAATTTGTCCGCCATGTGTTTCGATAATCCCCTTACAGATAGACAGCCCTAACCCTGTGCCACTGATGCTTTCAGGCCGCTGAACGCGATAGAACTTGTCAAAGACGCGAGCCAGATCATTGGGCGGAATCCCAATCCCACGATCTAAAATTTGCAGATTGGCTTGGGTGTTATTGGCTGAAGCCGATATGTCGATTGTTGAATTTTCGGGCGAATACTTGATGGCATTTTCTAACAAATTGACAATAACTTGCACCATTAAGGTGAAGTCGATTGGCACAAGTGGAAATTTTTCGGGTATATTAACTTTAATCTGATGTTTTTCAGCACGTTTGCCCAGTTGCTCAATGGCAGTGCCAATTAAGTCTTGGATATCTCCGGGTTCGATATGGAGTTTAATTGCCCCGCTTTCGATGCGTGTCATGTTGAGTAGGTTGCCTACGAGACGGTTGAGCCGGTCTGCTTCACTGCGAGCATTTTCGATCAAGGTATTGCGAGATGCTTCATCCATCTTCATCTCATGGTCATTGAGTGCTGAAAGCGCCCCAGTGATGGTGACCAGTGGTGTGCGCAGGTCATGAGAAATAGAATTGAGTAACGCATTTTGTAATGTTTCTGCGGATTGTAATAATGCGATTTTATGATTTTCTTTTTCCAATTGGGCACGTTCAATAGCTTGTGCGCCTTGATTTGCAAATGCCTCCATTAACCGCCGTTGTGCAGGGGTAAGATCGAAATCAGTTGTGTTAGATTTCCCAACCCCCAACACCCCCACCACGTGTTGCGATGTTTGGAGCGGCAGATATCGTAATTGGGCGGCTGGCAAGGTATTGGTATGTCGGCCCGCAGGTTCTGCATGACGGTATACCCAATCGGCTACCGCGATTTCTTCATCATTTAGGTTTAAATGGTCACTTGTGGCATAGACCGTCATTACATTTTCTTCAGGCAACAACACAGCTACAGTGCGATTAAAAGTTTTTTCTAAATGTTTTTTGAAAACTTGAATAATAGGCATGAGGTCGGCGGTAATCGCAAGATCGCGGCTGAGATCATATAACTCGGCTGTTTCGGCTTCGCGTTCACGTGCGGTTTGCGCCTGTTCGCTTGCTTGTGCCGCCAATTGGCTAATGACAAACCCCACCCCCAACAGGCCAATAAATGTGATGATGTATTGGGGGTTTGAAACTGTAAATGTGAAGTAGGGTGGGATGAAAAGAAAATCGAATGCAAGCATCCCGAAGATTGAAACAAAGACGGCAGGCCCACGCCCAAGATATACGGCAGCAATAACGACTGCCAGTAAGTAGACCATGACCAAATTAGTCGGTTCAATGCGTCGGCCCACTATAAAACCGATAGAGGTGACAAGCCCTACCAACACCGCCCCCCACATGTAACGATTAAGCGGGCTATGCAGCTTGAGCGAATTGTTATCGACAGGGGTGGCAGGCTTGTCTGAACTGGTAACAATATAAATATCAATATCGCTGTTTTTGTGAATCAGTTTATCTAACAGCGAGCCGCGCAAAAATTTGTTCCAAGGTGGATACAAGGGCTTGCCTGCAATTATTTTGGTGATGTTATTTTTGTGCGCAAAGTCAATGATAGTTTGCGCCACAGCATCTGTAGACCTGCCAGATGAAAGTGTATACGAGCGTGCACCCAAATCTTCTGCGAGTTGTAAAATATTTGCGACACGGTTACGTTTGTCTTGCGACATAGAGGCAAACTGTGGTGTTTCTACATATAGCGCGATCCATTCTGCATTAAGTTCGTTTGCCAATCGTGTTGCCGTGCGGACAAGTCTTTCGCTGAGGGGGCTAGGGCTAATACACACCATTAAGCGTTCGCTGGCGGCCCATGTGCCTTGAATGGCGCGGGTTTGCATATAGGCCCGCATTTGATCTTCTACCCGTTCAGCGGCCCATCGCAACGCCATTTCACGCAGGGCGGTCAGATTCCCTTTGCGAAAGAAATTTTGAATCGCATGAGC
>CAZLOF010000674.1:0-2833 GCA_964560745.1 uncultured Thermoflexus sp. | reverse complement strand
GGCGATAAGACCGATGTTTATCACGATGCCGAACTCTCGGCTGAACGCGCCGCTAATTATGTAAAATTGGGCTACACCGCCGTTAAATTTGACCCGATCGGGCCATACTCTAGCTTCGACCCACGCCAATTGTCACTAGAGGGGCTGGCGTTGGGCGAAAAATTTGCCAAATTGATCCGCGAAGCTGTAGGCGATCAATGCGATTTATTGTTTGGCACACATGGTCAGCTCACCCCTGCCAGCGCCATTCGCCTCGCCAAACGCCTAGAGCCATTTGACCCACTATGGTTTGAGGAGCCAACGCCGCCCGAACAGCCCGAAGAAATGGCGACGGTGGCCCGCCAAACCAGCATTCCCATCGCCACTGGTGAACGCCTGACCACCAAATATGAATTTTCGCGGGTATTGGCCTGCAAATCGGCCTCTATTCTGCAAATGGCGCTGGGGCGGGTCGGCGGCTTGCTTGAGGGCAAGAAAATTGCTGGCATGGCCGAGGCGCACTATGCCCAAATCGCGCCACATCTCTATTGTGGCCCCATTGCCGCCGCCGCCGACATTCAACTCAGCACGTGCAGCCCCAACTTCCTCATTCAAGAGTCGATTCTCGATTTTGGCGGTTTTCACGCCCAAATTCTCAATAAGCCAATCAATTGGCAAGCGGGTTACATCATTCCGCCCAGTGAGCCGGGCTTGGGCGTAACACTAAATGAGGCTGTGGCCGCCGCACACCCATACACAGGCAGTCGGCTACATTTAGAAATGACCGAATATCCGGTCCAGTTTGAAATTGCGTGAATGAAAGGTTGCAACTTGCAACCTTCTAAAAGTTTGTTATGAACAAAAAACTAGGTTTTATTGGTATTGGTAATTTGGGCGTGCATTTGGCAGGCAGCTTGGTGCGGGCGGGCTTTGATGTGACGGTATGTGACCTGAACAAGGCGGCAGCGGCTGGGCTGCTAGCGGCGGGCGCAAAATGGGCCGACACGCCCAAGCAAGTGGGCGAGCAATGCGATAGCGTGTTCACCTGTTTGCCATCGCCCAAGGCGGTCACGATGGTCGTGGCTGGCGAGAATGGGCTGCTAAAAGGCATGAAGCCGGGCGGCGCATGGATTGACATGAGCACCAACGATTTGCACGAAATCCAACGGCTGGCGGCATTGGCTGCCGAGAAAGGCGTAGCGTGTCTAGAATCACCCGTGACGGGCGGGGTGCACAAAGCCGCATCGGGTGAGATCACCGTCATTGTGGGCGGCGACGAGACCGTGTTTGCGGCGCACAAATCCGCGCTAGAGGCGATGGGCGGCAAGGTCTTTTACATGGGCCAATTGGGCAGCGCATCGGTCATCAAAGTTATCACCAATATGTTGGCGTTTATCCATTTGGTGGCAGCCGGCGAAGCATTGATGTTGGCCAAGCGCGGTGGGCTAGATTTGGCACAAAGTTTTGAGGTGATTAAGGCCAGCTCGGGCAATAGTTTTGTGCACGAAACCGAGAGCCAAGTGATTTTGAACGGCAGCTACAACATCGGGTTTACGATGGATTTGGCCTGCAAAGACCTTGGGTTTGCCACCCAGTTTGGGCGCGAGTTTGGGGTACCGCTTGATTTGGCAAGCGCCGTCGAGCAAACCTTCATTCGCGCACGAGCACAATACGGCGGCGGCGCGTGGTCATCGCAAGTGGTGAAATTGCTCGAAGATGCCCTCGGCACTGATCTGCGTGCGCCCGGTTTCCCTGAGGTGTTGACGGCATAGTGCTGATTTCATGCCCTATTGCCCAGCGACGCTGGGCAATAGGGCATGAAATCGGCAAACAGCATTTTATTTTTTTTGATATTAAAAGGAGAAAAATGATTGATTGTGATGTCCATAATGATTGGAGTTCTTCCAATGTGTTGTTGCCTTATATAGACACAACTTTTCGCGATTATTTGTTGCGCGGCGAATTGCCCGGTGCGCGTGGTTCATTTCCTCATGCCCACCGGCCTTGGCTGCACCCCGAAGATTTTCGCCGCCACGACATTAAGCCGACCAACGACGATGAGCATTACAGCTTTATGCGCGAGAATTTGCTCGACCGCTATAAACCCGATGTCGCCATTTTGACCGGTGAAGAAGCGCTCGAAGTCTCGACCTTAGCCAACCCCCATTACGCCAGCGCCTTAGCCAGCGCCTATAACAATTGGGTCATCGACACGTGGTTGCCACGCGATGATCGTTTTTGGGCCTCGATCATCATTGCCCCACAAGACCCCCAAGGCGCAGCGGCAGAAATTCGCCGTCTCGGTTCGCACCCGCGTGTGGTGCAAGTGTTGGCCTCGCATGGTTCATATCGCCCATATGGCGATAAATTTTACGACCCCATTTGGCAAGCGTGTTCCGAGGTCGGACTGCCCTTCGCCGTCCACCTCGGCGGGCAAGGCGGCATCAACTATCAACCCATCGGCGGTGGCCCCACCACCTATTATTGGGAAACTCACGCCTTGTTGCTACAACCCAGCATGACCCATGTCGCCAGCGTTATTTCAAATGGCATTTTTGAGCGTTACCCCAACATGATGTTTGTGGTGATCGAGTGCGGCGTGACATGGCTGCCGTCTATTTTGTGGCGGCTGGATGCCAACTGGAAAGCCCTGCGCAAAGAGACCCCATGGGTGAAGCGTTTGCCCAGCGAATATGCGCGTGACCATATTCGCATGTCAACCCAACCGCTCGAAGAGGCGGCCAACAAACAACATTTGTGGGATGTGTTGGCTGCGATGGATGGTGAAAATATGCTGATGTTTGCCTCAGACTATCCCCATTGGGATTTTGACGCGCCAGACGATATGCAATTG
>CAZLOF010000673.1:0-2844 GCA_964560745.1 uncultured Thermoflexus sp. | reverse complement strand
CCCCAGCACCGTTGGCATTGTGTTGATGAGTCATGGTCTTTTCACCTTTGGTGATACTGCTCGTGAGGCGTATGAGCGTCATATTTCGTTGGTAACAGAGGCCGAGACTTATATAAGAGCCAAGAGCCAAGAACTAAGAACCAAGACTCAAGACTCAGGACTCAACTCTCAACCCTCAACTCTCAACTTCCAACTCCCAATGGTGCAACTGCGGCGCGAGATTTCGCAGGCGGCGGGGTTTGCGATGTTGATGCGCACGAGCAAAAACGAGCAAGTGGCGCAATTTGTGCAACGTGATGACCTAAGCGCTGTTGCAGGCCAAGGCCCGGCCACGCCCGATCATGTCATCCGCACCAAACGCATCCCCATGATTGGGCGCGATGTGGCGGCCTATGTCGCGGCCTACCAAGCCTATTTTGCCGAAAACGCCGCCCGCCAACAAGCTCAACAGCAAATCCAAAATCCAAAATCCAAAATCCAAAATTTAGTGATGCTCGACCCTGCCCCGCGTGTGGTGCTTGACCCTGAATTGGGTTTGTGCGCGCTGGGGCGCACCATCAAAGATGTGATGATCGCTGAGGATATTTATCACCATACTATCGACATTTTTAACGATGCGACAGCGCTGTCGGCGTGGCAGGCCTTGCCCGCCCATCATATTTTCGATGTCGAATATTGGGACCTTGAGCAAGCCAAATTAAAACGCGCTGGCAAGCCATTGCCCTTTGCGGGGCAAATTGGGCTGGTGACCGGCGCGGCATCGGGCATCGGCAAGGCCTGTGTCGAGTCGTTGTTGGCACGCGGGGCCGCAGTCGTCGCTATCGATATTAGCCCCAAGGTCAATACCTTGTGGTCGCGCCCCGATGTGTTGGCGGTGCAGGCCGACATCACCGATGAAAATGCCATTCAGGCCGCGCTTGATCAGGCCGTGCAACAATTTGGCGGGTTAGATATCATGATTTTGAATGCTGGCATTTTCCCATCCAGCAAAAAAATTGCGGCGCTCGATTTGGCCGAATGGCAGCGCACCCAACGTATTAACCTTGATGCCAATGTTAGCTTGTTGCGGCTGGCGCACCCATTGCTGAAATATGCACCCAATGGCGGGCGCGTGCTCATCATTGGCAGCAAAAATGTGACTGCGCCGGGGCCGGGGGCGGCGGCTTACTCAGCCTCAAAGGCTGCGCTCACCCAATTGGCGCGGGTGGCGGCGCTAGAGTGGGGTGCCGATGGCATCCGGGTGAATGTGATGCACCCCAATGCCGTATTTGACACGGGGATTTGGACGGACGACGTATTGCAAAAACGCGCCGCCAGTTATGGCTTGACAGTTGAGCAATATAAAAAGAACAACGTATTGCAAGTCGAGATCACCAGCCGCGATGTGGCTGAGTTGGCGGTCGAGATGTGCGGCCCGCTTTTTGCCAAAACTACTGGTGCTCAAGTGCCGATCGATGGCGGCAATGATCGCGTGATTTGATTTTTATGAAATGCCGAAATCACAATGCCGCCATCCCCGTAGGGGATGGCGGCATTGTGATTTCGGCGAAAACCAGTTTTGTTACTTTAGGTCGCAAGTTCGCGGTTTTCTGGCATATTCTCTAGCCGCGTCAGCCAATAATGCACATCAAATTGTTCATCGCCAGTTAAAAAGCGCCACATTTTGATACGATTGATGATTTCGAGCCGTCCAGTGGCATTTTCAAACCAAGGTTCGGTGCGTCCAAGAATGGTTTGCACATCTTCGACCTTGTTGGTATCGCGGGTGAAAATGGCTTTATGTGCCCCAGCGTTAGCTGGCAAATCGTCGGTGTTCCATAGCCGCAATTGCCGCACCCGTGGGTTGAGCCTTACTTTAAACATATAACGTTTTTGATTGGTTTTGTTTTGCCGCCCACAATGCCAAATACCATGATGCAGCACCAAAATCGTGCCGGCCTTGCACACCATATTCACTTGCCCCAAAAAATTTTGGTAACGCGCAATGTCCATCTCGTTGATCCGCCGATATTGGCTGCCCGGCACGACTAACGTGCCACCCATTTCTAATGGCACATCGTGCGGAAAATACATCAACTGAATATCAAAGTGCATACGGGTGTCGATGATCGAATCGCCATGCATACCTTGGGCGCTGTCTTCGTTGGGCTGTCGCACATGCACGGCCTGATGGTCGAAAAGCGGGTCTGGCCCGACCAGACTTTGAATAATGCCCTCAATTTGCGGCATGCGCAACATTTGCCCGATGGCTGAGGGCGGTGGGTAACATTGTGACAGCGGTGTGCCTGCTACCGCCGAGGCAATATCACCCCCGTCAATTTCAGACATAACGGCGGCGTTGATCTCGGGCGGCACCAGTTCATCGAATCGCAAAAAGCCTTTGGCGACAAAGGTCGCCATTTGTTTGGTGTTGAGTAAATATGCTTTATTGACCATATTTTGCCGCAGCCTTACGCCGCGTCCTCCAATTTTTCAAAAATAAACTCATACATTTGAAACGAGGTGGTGTATTCCATATTGGGGTAGGGCGGGATCAATTGGGGGAATTGAATGACGCGCCAACCCGCTTTGAGCGCATCTAACCCCGTTTTATAGGGTGGGGTATCGCTATCGCCGGTGGTATGTGGCTCTTTGCCCGTGCCATCGTAGATCGACCAGCCCGTTACTTTGCTATCGAGCGCCGAATTTGCCAAATATAAAACCAACACTTTTTGTCTGAGGTTGCTCATAAGTTAGATATCATATCATCGATGGTGTATTTGCCATGTTTTAGCCGGGGAAAGCAATATTGCTGCCAGTGATGACCACCCCATGCCCGCAACATACCGTGTGCGCCCCTAGTTT
>CAZLOF010000672.1:0-2844 GCA_964560745.1 uncultured Thermoflexus sp. | reverse complement strand
ATCTAACCCCTGTGGGGCTTTGTCTGAATAGCGGTCGCGCATTTTGGCGGGGGTGGCGGTGGCGGGGTATAACAATGCTAGCGGTAACAATAGCGTGAGCATTCCGATCAACATTAACCGCCAGCCCCAACGCAAACGCCAAATGGCCCATACCAGCCATACCGCAGCCGCAACCCCTAAAAGGAGCCATGCTTGAATGTAAAACTTGAAAACCGTGTTCATACGCCCGATGTCGCCACGCAGGGTGAATAATTCGACAAACAAAGTGAGCGTAAATGCGCCAGCCACCATTAGCCATAGCAAACGGGCTTGGGGTGACCGATGGGTGACAAAGATTGCCAAAGCTGAAATGGTAAGCATAGGCAGGCTGCCCAAGACTGCCGGAACCCCCATAAAAGCCATGCCGCCAGCTACAATAAGCGAAATGATTACCAGCGATACCCCAATTGTGGCACGATATTGCACCCATTGTTGCTCATAAGTGGGGAATTGGCGGGGTGGGCGATTGACAATGCCGCCGCCATAACGTGTAGCGGGTATGGTTCCTTGTAAGGTTCGGGCGATGTCTGGGATGAGGCCGAACAAAATCGGGATCATGAATAGGAAATAGATTTTTAGATAAATTCCTAATGGTGTGTGTTCGCCCTCCCAAAGCAAAATGCTGTTGTAGGCCGCGCCGTAATTTTCTAAATAAGGGATAAAGGCAGCCCGTGATAGTGCGATTAGGCCAAAGATCGCTAACATCAAATGCAACACCCTACTGAAGGTATTAGCGTATGATTTTTGTCTGATCCCAAGCACCAATCCACCCATTCCCAACGCCAAAAGGGTGGGGTAATCCCACGAGTTGGCGCCCCATAATGCCCCAATGGCTAACGCGGCCAAACTGACGCTGCCGAGTGAAATGGCCCCTGATGCAAAAGCCAAGGCAAAGGCGATGGCAAGTAGCACCAGTGGCATCGCCATCATGTGGGCATGTAGATCGGCATATAAAAAGCTAAAAAATGGAAATTCGGCAAAGACACCGGGACTTTCAAATAAGCGTGTGGCATCCCAATACAGTTGTAGCGGGTGAATGGGCAAGGGTGCACCTGCCCACCAGCGCATAAACCCTTGTATTAAGGCCGAGGGCGAGCCAGCCTCATTGATCGGGTCGCCAATGCGTTGCCAAGCCCGCGCCAGCACGTTTATTTGCTCGAGGTTGCCGATGCCGATGACAAATAACGCTGCTAAACAGCCGGTAATGACATTGCGCAGATAGCCTTTTAGGTTTTTGCCGGTGAGCGTGGTAAACGTGGCGGCGATGGTGGGGCTGGTTTCTTCGGCGATATCACCCGATATTGAACTTTCATGGGTGTTGTTGTCGAGCTTGTTGATAAACGACGCCCCCAAACCAAAGGCCCCGCACGCCACCAAGCCGTAAATTGTGGGCAGCACAATGTTATAGGCAACCGAGGGATCAATTCCCAACAGTTTGACCGGAGCGCCAAAAATGACCCAGCCAAAATAATAATAGTTGAGATACCCCCCCGAATACCAAGGATCGTAAGGCGGGAAATAGCTGGATTTCAACACCGCGTTGAAATAGGCAAAATCCATCGGTTTTTCGCCGCCCATATAGGGGTGCCACAGGTCTGGGTTGGCAATGCGAATGAGTAAAAAGAGGGCGACGGCGACGGCGAAAATGAGTTCGGAGGCGATGAAATAGGGCAAGCCGGCCTTGAGGTGTGCAAACAAGGTTGGCCCTTTGCGCCACCACAGCAAAGCGCTAAAAAGTAGCATCACAGCCAACAAAATGCCAATTTCACTGCGGCTAAATAGGGCAATTTTAGTGCTACCCAGCCACCAAGCGATTATGGCGATGAGCAGCAAGCCCAATATTTTGGCAAATGAGTAACCCCGATCAATGAGTGATGTGCCACTGACCAGTGCCAATAATGGCCATGCCGCAATGCCGATCAGTTCGATCACAATGAGCCACGCCAACACCGCCAAATTTTGCGATTGGTTGAGTGGTGAATCTTCGGGGAACAGGCTGGTCCATGTGCCACCGGCTTGCTGGGTTTGGCGCATTTGGTCGGTCATGAGCAGACCATTGGGCACATTGACGGCCTCGACTGGGGCTTGTACATAGGCACGTTTAAGATCGACCTTGCTAAAGATGGCCTCGGCCAAGGCGCGTGAATAATTCGGCGTTTTTTTGAAAATGAGCACACGCGGATGATCGTAAACCGAAAAGGCCTCTTCGGCGGTTGGGTAGGGCACTTGCCACCACGGCACCGAGCCTTGGGTGCTGCCAAAACGCCGCAAAGGTTGCGGCATTTCTTGGTCATTAAACACCAATGGCCCAATTTGGGTAAATTGGTTAAAATCGGCGGCCAACTCAAAACCCAATTCGCCATTAAATAAGGCACGGTAATACTCGGTTGCCAAGGGGTAACGCAACGGCAGCCGTGCAATGGAGGCATATAACCGATTCGACGACATGACCAAGTAATCGGCTTCATCGAGCCAACTCAGCACTTGTTGATACTTTTCCGGCGTATCTTCGTCATACATGTGAATTTGCGAATCGGGGTTGCTGGCAATCGGCGTTAATTTGCCATAATCATTGGGTGAGCGGCGCGGCACATTGGCGATGGTGCTGGTATTGACAAACCCCGCCCGTAGCATGGTGTTTGGGTCTAGGGTGACGGGTAGCGCGTCGTCCCAATGCTCATTGGCAATAATGGCCCCGGCAGGTGCATTGTCATAAATCCATTTTGAGGCTTGCACCCGTGAATAGGGTTGGCGGTAAATGGTGGTAAATCCCAAGGCCCATACCAACGTTATCAATAAAATAAC
>CAZLOF010000671.1:0-2855 GCA_964560745.1 uncultured Thermoflexus sp. | reverse complement strand
CAAAGGGTTTATAAAAATACCTTCTTTGTGTTCTTTGCGAGCTTTGTGAGAGGTTTTTGTATTGATAAAAACAGTTTTTATACTAATTCTTATAACCACTGCGTCAATATCGGTTAGTCCCTATAGTTTTTAAAATAAACAGAGTTTAACAAACGAGGGTAAAAGTCGAGAAAACTGGATTTTCTCAACTTTTACCCTCGTTTTCGTTATCAATACCTTCGCCAATTTGCGATTGCCTGCCCGTGAATTTCACGGTCTAAAACAAACAAATGCGTTAAAACGCATTAAGCGTGCGGCGAACGCGCTCCCCTAAATTCCAGTTGAGCCCTCAAAAGAGCTACAAAGCACTAGCCACTTGAACGAAAAAAAATAGCTTTTTGACAGGTCACACCAATATTTCTTTCAAATAGAATCTTATTTATTACAGTTAATTTCAAACGAATCGTTTACAACTGTTACCTTTCATTTAAAGAAATCCATAGATTTCTTTCATTCAACAACCATGAAAAACAACATTGTAATTACCACGTATCGTATAAAAATAACACTGTTCATTGGTGTATTAATATCTACGATCTATTTGGCGACGCCATCATTAGCAATCACCGCGAATAAAGAGGACGAACACCCGGTCTTTATGCCCATTATTTTTCACAATGGCTTAAGGCCATCTGCAACCAGTGTTGCCAACCCTAAACCAAGTGCAACCGCGACCCGTATCCCTACCTCCAGACCGACCGCCACAGCAACACCTCGGCCTACCACATTTCCCACACCCACCAATACCCCAGTCGTTGACACAAAAAATAATCTTTGCGATAGCGCGAATCAAAGCCAACAACAACGCGATATGATCCGTTTGATCACATCAAAACCACCGCAAATGCGCCCAGTTTTTCAGTGTAACCCTATTTTGATGGAGCAAGCGATGCGCAAGGCCAAAGACATGATCGAGCGCAATTATTACGGACATGTGGATATTGATGGTTATGGCATGAATTACTTTTTACGTCGCGCCGGTTATCCGCTGCCATCTTATTATCTGACCAATAAAGATGCCAACAATGTTGAAGCATTGGCTGCTGGCCCTGATTTTGGTGAGGCGGGGTCTCCTTTCCAAGGCTTCCTCGACTCGCCAAAACACCGCTCACAAATCTTAGGATTATCTGCTGGCTGGCTGGCGCAAGATGAATATGGGGTTGGGTATGCCCATTCAATAAATAGCACTTACGAAAATTATTGGGTTGTGCTCACAGCGAAACAAGGTAATTAGTGATGAAAACCAATCAAAGTGTTGCAATGTTACAATTTAATTCACAAGATGATAGCAAGGCTATAATATATAACCGTTATGGCTTTACATCATCGCATCCATCGCACCCTAAGAAGCCGGTTTCTCGTGAGCGTATTGTTTGTGCTTTTCATTAAGACATCCCCACCGATCACGAACAACGCCAATGCCACTCGCCAAGAAGACAGCCTAGTTTACATGGGCGCCATTTTTCGCCCATCCATAAATAACATAAAACCAACCAGCACACCTGCACCTAGTGACCCGTGTATCGCTATTAACCAAAGCCCACAACAACAAATGATGGTTAAGCTCATCACAGCCAAGCCAGCCCAACAGCGCCCGGTATTTCGCTGCAATGCCATTTTAATGGCGCAAGCCACGCGCAAAGCCAACGATATGATTGCACGGCGCTATTATGGGCATGTCGATATTGACGGCTTCGGCATGAATTATTTTTTACGCAAGGCTGGTTATCCCTTACCCTCTTATTATTTAACCGCCAATGATGCCAACAATGTCGAATCATTGGCCGCTGGCCCCGATTTTCCCGCCGCCGAAACCGCCTTCCAAGCCCTGATCAATTCAAGCCGCCACCGCCCACAAATTTTGGGGCTTACCCCGGGTTGGGCAGCCCAAGATGAATATGGTATTGGCTATGCATATGGCGCTGAAAGCAAATATGAAAATTATTGGGTCATTCTTACCGCCAAAAATGGCGATTAATGCATATTTAGACCCCACAGCGCCAACACGCTTGCGCAATAGCCCAATCTTCTTGGGTGTGAATGACATAAACCCGAACACTTGAATCACCACTGGCAATATCTGTATCCAAAGGGTGATTTTGGTTTTTGCTCGGGTCAATTTTCACACCCAAGAACGCCAAAGCGTGACACACCCGTTCACGCACCAGCGGCACATTCTCACCCACCCCCGCCGTAAACACCAGCGCATCAAGCCGCCCCAAACGCATCAACATCGCCCCCACTCCAGCGCAAATGCGATGAATATACATATCGAATGCCAATGTTGCCCGTTCATCACCGGCTTGCATGGCCGCCAATACCAAACGCATGTCTGACGACACACCCGACACACCCAGCAACCCCGATTGTTTATTCAATTCGCGGTCGAGCCGATCAGCATCATAACCAAATTGGCGCATCAGGTGAATGAGAATACCCGGGTCAACACTGCCAGCGCGTGTACCCATCATCAAGCCATCTAAGGGGGTAAACCCCATCGTGGTGTCGATGCTATGCCCATTTTGAATCGCCGCCAACGAACAGCCATTGCCCAAATGGCACGTGATCAGCCGCAACTCAGCCAACTCACGCTGCATCAATTGCGCCACCCGCTGGGCACAATAATGATGGCTAATGCCATGAAAGCCATAACGCCGAATCCCCATCGCCAGCCATTCATATGGCCCCGCATAAACAGCGGCAAAAGCAGGCATTTGGCTATGAAAAGCAGTATCAAAAACCGCGATTTGCGGGGTTTTTGCGCCAAACAAATGCTCAGCCACCTCAATTCCCTCTAAATTCGCGGGGTTGTGCAC
>CAZLOF010000670.1:0-2857 GCA_964560745.1 uncultured Thermoflexus sp. | reverse complement strand
TCGATGACCGGCGCGGCTTCGCGGATGCCCAATTCGACTTTTAGCCGTCGGTAAATATCTTGGTCAAGCCCGCTGGCCGCGCCAATAATTTGGTGAGTAGCCTTACCTGCTACGGTATCTGTGCTGAGGCTGAAGGCGCGAGAGGCGCTCAGATTGGCGAGATCGATGGCAATAATGACAGCCACACCCAGCGCCACGCCCAAAATGCATAAAATGGATTGAAAGGGGCGACGCAACAAATAGCGCAGGCCCGTTTTGAATAGACTCAAAGCAAGTAATCATACCTCTTTACAGATATTAATTTGCTGTGAAGACGATCAACTTTTGTTAAGACTCACAAAAATCATAAAATGAATGAAATAATGACCCCACGCCTACGTTTGCGGCGTTTTATGCCGGCAGATTTGCCCTATTTTGTGCAATACCGCAATGATGCGCAGTTGGCGAAATATCAAACTTGGGGCGCGATGGACGAGGCGACCGCACGTATATTTATTGACGATATGTCAACTGCGCCCATCGATGGCGCAATGGGGCTGCAAATCGCCATTGCCCTGCGCGAAAGCGATATATTGATTGGCGATTGTTATGTGCGTGTGTCGTATGGAGAGCAAGCCGAGATTGGTTACACGCTGGCAAGGCCATATCATGGGCAGGGTTATGCCACCGAGTCGGTTCGCGCTGTCATCAGTTATGGTTTTGGCAAGATGGGGCTACATCGCATTTATGCGAATGTGGCTTGCGCCAACCTGCGTTCGGTGGCTTTGCTTGAGCGTTTAGAG
Organism: uncultured Thermoflexus sp.; assembly: GCA_964560745.1. Taxonomy (GTDB): domain Bacteria; phylum Chloroflexota; class Anaerolineae; order J036; family Brachytrichaceae; genus AQU-03. The sequence continues at coordinate 2,075 of CAZLOF010000670.1, read as the reverse complement.
CTGCGGCGTGAGGCTCATTTTAAGCGTAGTTTTCGCTATGGCGGCATTTGGCAAGACGAATATCAGTATGCGGTATTGCGAGATGAATGGGGTGAATAAAAATATCTCCATTGAACTCTCATAGAGCGCACAAAACACCTAAATATGCGCATTTAGAAATCGGGTTTCTTCCAGAAACCCGATTTCTGTGCCACGAAGTTACTTTTTTTGTAGCCGTTGGCGCACCCAAACAACCGCAAAATAAAGCAAAATGGCGGCATCAAGTGTATTTTCAAACACCCGAAAAATATCGCCATAATGACGGCGATCCCAATAACTTACCGGACTGGGAAAGCGATAATACCAATTTAAGGGGTAAAACACAACCGGGCCGTCATCGTGATGGGTCAAAATATCGACCAACGAATGAAAAGCGCAGCCTAAGCCAAACCAAAACAACATTTGCCCCCAACGTTTGCCGCGCCTCATGCCCACCCAACCCAAGGCGGTATAAATGACAATCAGCAATGGCGCGTGAAAAAGACTGGTTAAGCTAATCCACCACGGGTTTTGAAAATACAGCTCGCTAAACACCTTCATCATGGCCCCACCCATGTTGAAATCAGGCGTGATGGTGCTGAGATACCAGTAATATGCCGCCGAGCCAAGTGTCAATAACGCCAACGGCACATCGGGCATAAATGAGCCGATTAGAAATGCCTTGGTATGTGGGCTAAATTTGCGGCGCTTGAGTTGATCACCCGCCAGCGCTGTCATGAGAAAGTGTGAATAGGTAACCATCTTTTTCAATTACGAATTACGAATTACGAATTTTTAAGACATCGCCCCAATTCGTAATTTGTAATTTGTAATTTGTAATTATTTATACAATTCCGACATGAATGGCCATTGTGCCGAGGCCAAGTAATTTGTAATAGGATTCACGATAACCGGCTTCTTGAAATTTTTGCAAGAGCGGTTTGGCGGGCGGAAAAAGCGAAAGTGAATTGGGCAGATAGCGATAGGCATGTCGGTCGCCGCTGATGATACCGCCAATAATAGGCACAAATTTATAGAAATAAATATGAAAGAGTTGTTTAAAAATAGGCGTTTGCGGGTGAGTAATTTCGAGGCATACCACACGCCCGCCGGGTTTGGTCACGCGGCGCAACTCTTGCAAACATCGTGGCAAATCGACCACGTTGCGCAGCAAAAAGCCATTGGTGATGCCATCAAATTGAGCATTGTCATAAGGCAAAGCCAAGGCATCGCCAACACCCCATGTGGTGCGGTTTTCAGCGCGGTCAATGCTTTTTTTCACCGCTCCGCGCAAAATGCCCTCCGAAAAATCCATACCCACCACTTTAGCATCGGGAAATTGTTCAAGTACCGCAAACGCGAGATCACCTGTGCCGGTTGCAAGATCGAGACAATGCCCATTTTTAGGCAATTTAAGCTCACGCACGGCAGCCCGCCGCCACGCAATATCACGCCCACCAGTCATGACGCGGTTCATCAGATCATATCGCCCCGCAATTTGCGAGAACATGGTTTGCACACGCTTCGAGCGTTCTTCTGGGGTCATTTGCTAATAATTAAACTAAGGGCCAACAAAAGGCCAAAAATCATATGGAGACGGGCCGTAGCAGCAAGACAGCGGTTAAATTCCATCCCTTGTTTCGCCTGCCACAAATCGATAACAAGTTTAACCGCAAGCGGGGCGCTGAGCCAAGGCAACAGCCACCACAGGCTATATTGTAAGCTGAGGCCAGTGACAACCCCATAGGCAATACCAATCAGCCCTGCAAAATAATAACGGGTGAGAATATCGCCCATGAGTACCGCCAAGGTTCGTTTATTTACCACGCGATCCGTTTCAATATCGCGGCAATTATTCACCACAATGATGGCGGTGACGAGGCAAGCCACTGGTATTGAAACGCCAAAAGCCAAACCGCTAAAGTGCAAGGTTTGGGTGTAATAAGTGCCGACAACCGCCACCACCCCAAAAAACAAAAATGCAAATAAATCACCTAACCCGTTATAGGCCAATGGAAATGGGCCAGCGGTATAGGCGATGCCGGCCAGAATCGAAG
>CAZLOF010000669.1:0-2859 GCA_964560745.1 uncultured Thermoflexus sp. | reverse complement strand
CTCAAAACCTTTGCCCGATCGCCTTACTTCCCGGTCTTTTGCGTCATCCTGATGGATGCGTTAAGCTTTGGCGTGACCTTGCCGGTTTTTCCGGTTTTTATGCAAAAAGAACTCGGTGCGTCGCCGCTGGGTGTGACCATTGCCGCCAGCGTCTATTTTGCCGCCCAATTTTTTGCCTCGCCACTGTTGGGCCGCTTGTCTGACCGCTACGGACGCAAACCAGTGCTCATCGCGTCGCAATTGGGCACATTATTAGCTTGGGTCATGATCGGCTTTGCGCCCAGTTTGCTCATCGTCTACGTCGCCCGCATCCTTGACGGCATTACAGCGGGTAATTTCTCGGTCGCTTCGGCTTATCTCAGCGATATCACCGATGTGCGCAATCGCGCCCGCGGCTTGGGCATCATGGCAGCTTCGTTTTCCATCGGTCTTGCCATTGGCCCGGCCTTGGGCGGTTTTCTCTCAGCGGCCTTTGGTTTGCGTGCCGTCTTTGCCGCCGCGGCCATCGGTTCGATCTGCACCATCGCGCTCACCTCCTTCACGCTGCGTGAAACGCTTACCCCCGAACGGCGTGCTGAATTGGCGGCTCAAGCCGCTCGCATGACAGCCAGCAGCACGCAACCGCCGACCAGTTTGTGGCGCATACCTTCGGTTGCCATGCTGTTATTGGTGGTTTTTCTGGCGCAATTCGCCTTCTTCTGCTTTCAAACCACTTACCCATTGTGGGTGGCGGCGGCGCTCATGCCCGATGCCAGCGCCAATGAAGTCACGCGCACCATCGGCATCGTCATGACGGTGTTTGGCGCATCCGGCCTCATCACCCAAATGTTCCTGATTGGGCCACTGGTCAAACGCTTTGGCGAGCGCCTCATGATGATCGTTGGGGTGTTGTCGCGCTTTACGTCGCTCGCCATCATCACGCTTGTGCCAAGCTTGGCCGCATGGGCCATCTCGGCCCCGTTTTTATCATTTGGCACGGGTGTGTTTTTGCCAAACATGGGCGCATTGCTCACTTTTGCCAGCCCACCCAACCAGCGCGGGCAAGTGATGGGTATGAACCAATCGGCGGGATCATTGGGCAGCATTTTTGCGCCGTTGTTGGCGGGTTATGTGTTTGAGCATATCGCGCCCGGCGCCCCCATGGCCTTGGGCGCAGTATTGATGTTTTGCGCCTTGCTTGTTGCGCTTAGCACCCTGCGCATGCGTGCTGTGTTGCCGCCCACGGCAGGTTAGCGCAGTGCGTTCAAATTTCTATTTTTTCTTGTCGTTTCACCGATAATAAATTCACAACAAATACAAATTTGTTGAAAGGGTTGAAAGGAGTGGCTTTGATATGGGCCGAGTGAAATTGGGGCGAAGAAGTGCCAATATCGTTTTGGTTTGCGTAGCGCGCATTGGTTGATTGCGATTAACTGTGATGCAAATGCGCCCATTTTTAATATTGCTCATTATGGTATGGTGGGTGATTGCAATGAAATTGTGCCGATGTTAATTGCGGCGCTTAACTCACCATTTTCTGAAATGAAACACCAAATACAGAATGATGAACCATTTTGAGACTTGCATTTCGCTCAGATGATTTTGCCATTAAGTTACAACTTGATTTTTATTCGGAATCTTTTTTATGTTTAGCACAATTAATAACCTGACCCTGCATTACACCCTAAAAGGCAATGCCACTGGCGAAACCCTGATTTTTATTAATTCATTAGGCAGCGATTGGCGAATTTGGGACAAGGTGGCACAGCCATTTTTGGCAACCCACCGTGTATTACGCTATGACAAACGCGGGCATGGCCTAAGCGAAGCCCCGCCAGCACCTTATACGATGCGTGACCATGCCACCGATTTGCTCGGTTTGATGGACGCCCTTGGAATTGCCCACGCCACGCTCATTGGTATTTCGGTGGGGGGCATGATTGCGCAAGAATTGGCTTTGTGGCAACCAGAACGGATTCGGGCGCTGGTGTTGTGTGATACCGGAGCACGCATTGGTAGCTTGCAAAGTTGGAATGATCGCATTGCAGCCGTCACTGTGCATGGGGTAGAAGTTATTGCCGATTTAGTATTGGCACGTTGGTTTACGCCTGCATTGGCCGCCGCCACCCGTGCTGGCTGGCGTAATATGTTGGCTCGCACACCAGCAGCGGGTTATGCTGGCACTTGTGCGGCCTTGCGAGATTGTGACCAAACCGAGTTTGTATCGAAGATTAGCCAACCGACGTTGGTGCTATGTGGCGACAGTGATACCAGCACATCGCCCGAACTCAACCGCGACCTCGCTGAGCGCATCCCAAATGCTGAATTTGCGCTTATTGCCAATGCCGCACATTTACCCTGTATTGAGCAACCTGCCAGCGTTATTGCCCATATTCAGGCTTTTTTGTGCCGAATCGACCTCTCACCCAGCCGCTATGATGCTGGCATGGCGGTGCGTCGTGCGGTGTTGGGCGATGCTCATGTCGACCGCGCCGAAGCCAATAAAACCGATTTTGATACTGACTTTCAACAATTTATTACCGAGACGGCGTGGGGTAGCGTTTGGACACGTGGCGGTATTGATCGTAAGACGCGGCATTTGTTGACGATAACGTTGATGGCGGCACTGGGTAAAGAACATGAGCTTGCTATGCACATTCGCGCCACCCGTAACACCGGGGTGACACCAGACGAAGTAAAAGAAGCGCTGATGCAAGTGGCGGTCTATGCCGGTGTGCCGGCGGCCAATGTGGCATTTGGGGTTGCCAAACGCACATTTTTAGAGATGAAGTCGTAACGGGGCAGGGGCAGGGGGCAAAGTGGCAAAGTTGCAAGTTGCAAGTGGCAGATTCTTTATGCTACTTGCAACTCTGCAACCTG
>CAZLOF010000668.1:0-2869 GCA_964560745.1 uncultured Thermoflexus sp. | reverse complement strand
GGATGATCGTGGGGGTGTGTGGACTGGGCAGTATGCGGTTGCAATCGAGAAGCTTAAAAACGATCCGTCATTATTAGGCATTACACTCGAAAAAGATACCATATTGCCACCAGCGGGCACGACTGAATTTCGCGATAAACCCTATATTTTGCAAGCGCTCATTGAATTACGTCAACAACAGCCCGATGTGCGTGATTATTTTTATTCAGCTAAAACAGGTTGGGCTTTTGACACAGCTCAAAAAACTCGTGTCATTGTTGGTTTTGCCGAGCGGCCAAACTTGATCGCCGAAAAACTAAGAATGGCCGAGCAAATTAGGGCCGAGCGCAGTGCAAAGGGGCTAGCCCCTAAAGTAATTGATGTGCGTTATCTAGAGGCGCCAACTTATCGATAAAACAATTTTCTATTTATATCTTGTATCGTATTTTCTCAATAAACAGTAGGAATTAAAACAAATTTTCGCCGAACTCACTATTATTTGGCGTTTGGAGAGGTCTTTGACCTCTCCAAAAGCAAAATAATAGTGAGTTCGGCATTACGCCTTTTGGTGGTATCTCCAATTATTGAGAAGATACGATACCTTGGTAATAAATGAAAATTTGAGAATGGATAATATGTATATTTCTAAGAATTAAAAACTGAAAAACAATCATGAAATGACAGATAGGTGTGATTTCGTGGTTGGGCTGATTGGTTTTATGTTTTAAACAAAGCATGTCAGACGGAAAGGTTGTTGCCGCTATCGATATAGGTAGCTCTAAAATTGTGAGTGTTGTTGCCGAAGAAGTCGGTAATGGCGAAGTCAACGTATTGGGCGTTGGCGTTGTGCCGTCGCGTGGGATTAAGCGTAGCCAAATCGTTGATGCGGTGCAGGCTGCACAGGCCATTCGCGAATGTTTAGATGGTGCCGAACACACTTCGGCTTCTAAAATCACTCACGCTTTGGTGAGTGTTACCGGCAATCACATTACCTCGCAAAATACACACGGGGCGGTTGCCATTGGCCGCAGCGAGCAAGGCGTGACCACCGATGATATTGCCCGTAGCCTAGAGTCATCCCAAGCCATCCCAATCCCCAGCAATCGTGAAATTCTTCATGTCATCCCGCGCCATTTTAAGGTCGATGAACAAAATGGCATTCGTAATCCTCAAGGTATGTTGGGTTATCGTCTAGAAGCACAAACCAATATTGTCACTGCTTCGATGACATCACTACAAAATACCATCAAATGTATGCAAGATTCGGGTTTGAATGTGGCATTTGATGACCTCGTTTTGTCGTCATTGGCCTCGGCTGAATCGGTATTGACTACAATGGAGCGCGAGATGGGCGTAATGTTGGTTGAAGTGGGGAGCGGCACTACCCAAATAGCCGTTTTTCTTGAGGGGGCACTGTGGCATACCGGTGTGGTTGATGTGGGCGGCGAGCTATTTACCAGCGATTTGGCCGTGTGTATGCGCTTGCCACTCGACACTGCCGAGCGCTTAAAAGTGCAATATGGTCATGCCAACAGCGCCCAAATGCCGCCCGAGCATCAATTGGTGGCTGTCACCTATGGTGACGGGCAACGTGTCAATATTCATCGTCGCGAAGTTGCCGAAATTTTGCAAGCCCGGGCTGAAGAGCTGTTTGAAATGGTGATGACTAACGCCAAGCGCAGCGGTATTGACACCATGTTGCCGGCAGGGATGGTGCTAACCGGTGGCGGGTCTCTCTTGCCCGGGTTACGTGAAGTTGCGGGGCGGGTATGTAATTTGCCAGTGCGAGTAGGCGGTGTGAATAATATTTATGGTATGGTCGATTCATTGCGCTCGCCCGCATATTCAACTGTGTTGGGGTTGGCAAAATGGGGCTTTCATGATAGCGGTTCACGCCCAAATCGCAAACGCTCAATCGGCTTAAAACTCAAAGCCCCCAAAATTAATTGGAATTGGGGGCCGGTGAAAGATTTTCTTGGCAATTTGCTGCCACGCTAGCCGATTATGCGTATCGCCGCCGTGTTTTTGGGGTTATATCTGGCGGCCATGCCGGTTTATTGTTTGTTTCGTGTTTTTCAGGTGCAGATTGGCGTTTGGTCGCTTACTTTTGTCATGCCACTGCTTATGAGTGCCTTTGCCATTGCCCACATGGTTGGGCAATATGGCTGGCACACTGGGTTCGGGATGACGTTGTCAGCTATCGGTATTTCATTGGGGGCCGAGGTGTTTGGGGTAAGCACTGGCTGGTTGTTTGGCGATTATGTTTATACCGACCAACTTGGCCCCAAGGCATTTGGTTTTGTGCCGTGGTTGATCCCTTTTGCATGGCTGATGGTGCTTTACCCAGCATGGGAGCTGACCAAATATCATATGATGGCAGATGGGTCGAAATCAACGTTTACTTTTCATCCTTTATTCTTTATCCTTCACCCTTTCCTAGCTGCCCTCGCCGTTACCGCTTACGATCTTAGCCTTGACCCGCGTATGGTGGCCGATGGGAATTGGATTTGGCACGGCGGCGGATTTTATTTTGGCATTCCGTTTAGTAATTTTGTGGGGTGGTTTATTACGGCTTGGGTGATTTTTGGGGTGTGGGGTTGGTTAACCGGTGTTAAGAGAGGGCGATTCTCACAAAGTTTAACCGCGACAATGCCTGTATGGGCTTATATTGTGTTGTGGATGGGCGAAACCATTGCTAACATTTTCTTTTGGTCGGGGCCAGTGGTTGGGTTAATTGTGTTTGTGGCGATGGGTGTTTTTGCTATGCCGGTGTTGTGGCGATGGCAGTTTGGTAAACGTCTTGGTCATTAGCGGCGCTTAGTGCGTGTCCCCAGACACGCATTAAGCGCTATGTCTATATCTGCTGTGAATTACACTGAAAATTGTATTT
>CAZLOF010000667.1:0-2875 GCA_964560745.1 uncultured Thermoflexus sp. | reverse complement strand
GTTGCAAGACCTGCCCGCCTTCGAGATCGCTATCGTCATTTGGGGGGCGCAATTTTTATGCGCCACGCTCATGCTGATGTTACGGCGCTGGGTATCGCATAGCGGCCCGGCCTTCACCTCGGTTTTTCAGGGCGGGGTGCGGTTCAATACTTATATTGCGCTTGCCACCGTGCCAGTCTTATTTGGCAATGAAGGCCGTGTGCTTATCGCCATTCTCATCGCCTTATTTGTGCCTATGACCAATATGCTATGTGTCACGGCCTTGGCTTATTACGCCCAAGGCCGCGCCCTGCGCCCTAGCGCCTTGCTTCGCCCCATCGCCAGCAACCCGCTCATCATTGCGTGTGTGTTGGGGGCAGGGTTTAGTGGGCTAAATGTGGCTGTACCAGATGGGATGCGCGCCACTTTAACCGTGTTAGGGCAAGCCTCATTAGCCTGCGGCCTCCTTTCAGTCGGCGCAGCGTTACGCTTCGAGCAAATTCGGGGGGATGCGCGTGCAATTGTGGCGGCGCATGGCTTCAAATTCATTGCCATGCCGCTCTTTAGCCTGTTGTTATGTCAATTATTGGGGATCAATGGCCCTACCCGCACCATCATCGTCTTCTTCAACTGCATCCCCACCGCCTCAACCGCCCAAGCGTTGGCGCGGCAAATGGGGGGCGATGTGCCACTCATGTCGCGCATCATCACTACCCAAACCTTGTTTGCTTTTGGCTGGATGCCATTGGCGTGGTGGATGTTAAGCACTTACAATTAGGGTTATGATAACGTCACAACTATATGGCCTAGTATTGGCAGGTGGGCAAAGCCGCCGCATGGGGCGCGATAAAGGCTTGCTTGAATATCATGGGCAGCCACACCGCGACTATTTGTATGCCTTGTTGTCGCGTTATTGTGAACGGGTGTTTTTGTCGCTCAATCCGGCCCAATCGCAACCCGATGCAACCCGTTTTAACCTCATTCTCGATAACCCACTTTATGCCGATACTGGACCAGTGGGGGCGGTGGTTAATATGATTGAGCAACACCCAAACGTAGCCTTATTTGTGGTGACCTGCGATTTACCTTTTTTTGATACCAGTTGTGCCGAGCAATTGCTCGCAGCCCGCGACCCCGCCCGTGCCGCCACCGCCTTTCTTAACCCAGAGATCAATCAGGCCGAGCCACTGGTAACGATTTATGAGGCCGCATTTTTACGCGGTGTGCCCGCCCAATTTAAAGCTGGGGTCAATTCATTGCGTAAATTATTGGCAAAAGCCGATGTCAAGCTCATCACCCAACATACTGGGCGCTGTATTCATAGCGCAGACCTGCCCGATGCGTTTAGGGCAGCGAATCGGGCGATGCAAAGCCACAAACCGAGTGATGCCCCCTTGGACTGAGCCTAATTTGTCGGTTTCACCTCAATTGCCATCTGCTCAGGCAATGTTACAGCCGGGGTTAAACGCGGTAATTCGGGCAACCCTCGCATAATTCGCACAAAGGTATCCCGCTCCTCTGGCGGAACCTTAAGCGCCTCAGCCAGCTTATGTGCCAAATTATAGGATGGTCGTCGAAGGCCATTTTCGATCTTACGAATCATCATGACTGAACAAAACGAGGCGCTGGCCAACCCCAATTGGGTTAGACCTAACATGTCACGATAGATACGCAACAGTTGCCCCGGAGTAATTGATGCGTAGTCATACATACATAGCTAGATTAGCAGTCAATAGCGCAAATGTCAATCAATGTGTCACTCCTGTGTCACTTTTGGCAATTTTCGCAATAAAAAGCAACTGATTTGTGCTTAAGTTCCGCTAAGTAATAAAAACATATCTCTAAGCCCCTCATTTGTCACTAACCATATGGATGAGTTTTCATTAAATAAAACAGGTCATTCTCAAGTAGGATCTGTATCATTTTAAGTGTCATTTTAAGTATCATTTTGCGTGTCATTTTTGTATCTGTATTGTGTCATTATTGGCAAGTTAAAAAAGTGGTTTCGGTCATATGATCAAGATAATGTTACAAAAAACGACAAATCTTCTAAGGATATTCATATTTTTTGGATTGGGGGCAATAATGTTGCCAGTATCGTCTGGGGTGGCACAACCATCGTTCAGCGACAATACCAACCAGCACATGTTTATGCCGATGGGGGTAACTCCTGTAATTCCTTTACCGTCGCCTGCACCTACTTATGATATTACAACGAGATCACGATGGGGGGGGACTGGGTTTGAATCTGTAATATTCACCCCGGGTAACCCATCTCCAACCGGAGTGCAACTTAACCCAACTGGATCACCTGTGTGGAGTGTAGGAAATGATTACCTCTTCTCATTTACTTATTCACCATACACTGGTGTCATAACATGGAGCATTGACTTCAATCGTGACGGCGACTTTCTCGATTCTGAAGAGAGCAAGTCTTCGACTTCACCCACACTTATTGGGTATCAGTTTAAATACTTAAACCTTTGGATGTCAGGTAGCTCAATTGCTCCTAATACAGTGGATGCCCGAAACTTTACAGTGAATGGCAGTAATCTTGGCGATTTCACAAGTAATGCCAGTACGACCCCTATTGAATGGTCTTGGACTAATGATAGCGGGTGGTTTCAAGAAGTTGTGGTGACTGGCCAATATCGTATGTCAGCTAGCGGAAATTCAGGAGAGTCAAACCGCATGTGGATACGCTTGGGCGAGAAGCAACTCATAACCTATACTATAAGCTACGATGGCAACAGTAACGCGGGCGGTACCGTTCCAAGTAACCAAACCAAAGATTACGGCGTAAATTTGGCACTCGCAAGTAATAGCGGCAACCTCGTGCGCACAGGCTACACTTTCAACGGCTGGAATACCCAAGCCGATGGACTCGGTACTGATT
>CAZLOF010000666.1:0-2877 GCA_964560745.1 uncultured Thermoflexus sp. | reverse complement strand
GTCATACCCATGACCAAATCGAAAATCTTGAGCATGAAAATAATGATGGTGGTTGTGACGGTGACAATAGTCCCCCAAATATAGGGCAGCAAAATATTAAAGAAGATGCGCACTTCAGTGGCGCCATCAATTCGTCCAGCCTCAAGCAACTCTTCTGGCACCCCTTTTAGGGCTGCCGAGAAAATTACCATGCAAAAGCCGGTTTGCATCCAAATGACCACGATGATGAGCCATAAGTTGTTCCAAGGCTGGTTATATTGCAGCCAAGCTTGTGGTTGCCCGCCAAATGTGGTGACAATGGCATTGAGTAAGCCGATTTGGTTTGAACCTTCTGGCGCGTAATAGTAAATGAAGCGAAAGATGACGGCTGCGCCGACGAAAGAAATGGCCATCGGCATAAATACAATGGCGCGGGCGACGGTCTCGAATTTGCTGCGATCTGCCAATGTGGCAATCAGCAGCCCTAGTGAGACGCAAAAGAATGTGCCAAGCACGATCCACAAAATGGTATTGCGGAATGAATCCCACATGTCTGACACAGTGAAGGTATCAATATAATTTTGCAGACCGATAAAAATTTCGCCATCGCGGTCATAAAAACTAAGTATCACAGTGCGGATGGTTGGGATGATGTAAAGAAAGATTAACAGGACTGCCATTGGCCCAACAAAGACGTAGGGCAGTAACCAGCGTTTGGGGGTTTCGGGCAATTCCTCAACCACCCCATTGGCGGCCCAAAAGAGCGCTGCCATGCCGCCGACCCCTAACAAAATGGCAAAAATGCCATTGATGAGCTTGCCAGCCGGGGTTGCGTTATCAAATATGCTTTGGGCGAATTTTGCGAGTGCGTCGGTGCGTTCGGGCACGGCCTGCGCTCTCAGCAAATCGAAACCGATGTAGAGTGCGGCGATGACCATCGCCAACACAATCAGCGCAGTAAGAAATCGAGTGGGCTGAAACCCATAGCTGCTAGTTGTGCTCATAGGAATGGGGGGATATGAATTGGGCGACTCTGATGAGCCGCCCAACGCTGTGCTTAGTTGGTTAATTGGTTGGTTGGCTAACTGACAACTCGTGACTTATGAGTCATAAATCAACCAACCAACCAACTATTTAATCAACCATATAAACATCTACGTAAGTAGTTACGTTTTTACTTCTTCGGCCAGCTCTTGTCCACTTCGTCAGCGAACTGATCGAGGGTGAGCTTGCCGGTCACATAGTCAGTGCCGAGCTTCCAGAAGCTGCCTGCGCCAACTTCGCCGGGCATCAGGTCTGATGCGTCGAAGCGGACGGCGGTTGCGCCTTGGATGATGCTACCGATTTTGGCTTCAACTTTGCTGCCATACATTTCTGGCTTGGCATCGTTGTGTGGGCTGATCGCGCCACCTTGCTTGAGCCAACCCTTCAAGTGTTCGGCGCTGGTCATGTATTGCATGACGGCGCGAACTTCTGGGCGGTCGTTGAACATCGCCATGATATCGCCAGCCACCAACACGGGGCTGCCATACTTGGAATCCAAGCCGGGCATATAGAAGAAGTCGTAGTCAGCTTCCTTCACATCCTTGGGGAAGAAGGCGGTGATGAAGTTGCCTTGCTTGTGCAACCAGCACTTGGGTGCGGGCTTGTCAAACATGGGCTTGGGCGCATCGCCGAAGCTAGTTACGGCAATATTCTTGCGACCACCGAGCACGTTCTTGTCGTCGAACCAAATCTTGGCGACTTCGCCGACGGCTTTCTTCACTTCGGGGCTGTTGAACTTGAGTTCATTCTTCACCCATTTGTCATAGTTTTCTGGGGTGGTGGTGCGCAGCATCATTTCTTCGACCCAGTCGGTGAAGGCCCAGCCGGTGGCTGCGCCAGATTCGATACCAACACACCAAGGGGCATCACCATCTTTCTTGATTTGTTCTTGTAACTTAACCAATTCATCCCAAGTGGTTGGAACCTTGTAGCCAGCCTTGTCGAAGGCGGCCTTTGGATACCACACCAAGCTCTTGCCGTTCACACGTTCCCACACGCCAGCCATGACTGGCTTGCCATCTTTGCCGGGCATGGTTGCCATATCGAGCCAAGCCTTGCCATAGTTCTTCTTGATCCAATCTTGGTTGAGTACGTTGTTGAGGTCAACCACTTTGCCTTGCGCCACGAAGCGAGCCAAGAAGCCCGGTTGTGGGAAGTCGGCAATGTCTGGGGCTTTGCCTGAATCTACCGCGATGTTGATCGACTTCTCGAATTCCTTGGTGCCGATGTATTCGATCACCATGCCAGTCTTGTCGGCAAATTCTTTCATGGTGGTGTTGAAGCGAACGGCATCTTCACCTGAGAATGCGCCATCGATCACCACTTTCTTGCCCTTATATTCACCCTTGAGGGCGGCGTCATATTCTTTGCCCAAGCTTGCAGCACCGGCTGCACCCGATGACTTCGGCCAGCTCTTGTCCACATCGGCGGCAAATTGATCAATCGTGAGTTTGCCGGTCACATAGTCGGTGCCGAGCTTCCAGAAGCTACCTGCGCCAACTTCGCCGGGCATCAGGTCTGATGCGTCGAAGCGCACGGTGCTGGCTTTTTGGATAATGCCACCGATCTTGGCTTCTACTTGGCTGCCATACATTTCTGGCTTGGCATCATTGTGTGGGCTGATCGCGCCACCTTGCTTGAGCCAAGTCTTGAGGTTTTCGGCAGTGGTCATGGCTTGCATCACGGCGCGAACTTCTGGGCGGTCGTTGAACATCGCCATGATGTCACCAGCGACGAGTACTGGGCTACCATAGGCGGGGTCTAGACCCGGCATGTAGAAGAAGTCGTAGTCGGCTTCTTTCACATCCTTGGGGAAGAAGGCGGTGATGAAGTTGCCTTGCTTGTGCAACCAGC
>CAZLOF010000665.1:0-2882 GCA_964560745.1 uncultured Thermoflexus sp. | reverse complement strand
GGGGTGGGTTATTTGGAACGATTGGCTCAGTGCCAGTCGAGACGACATTGCGGCAGCCCGGTTGGGGGGTGTCGCATACGGGTGGTTGATCTGGGTTGGGTGACTGCGTTGGTGTTTGCCCGGGCATAATATGATCGATTGAATCGACGACCACTTCGGGCGGGCGGCGCACTGGTCGCTGGGCCGGGGCAGCAGGGCCATTCCCGGGGGTAATAATACCAATCACAATACCGCTTGGTCGCCCAGTATCGGCTTGGGTGTTGAGTTGCATTGTCAAAAATACGCCCAATGCCAATACGACAGCGACGACGAATTGGGTGAGGGGATGGGTAAAGCGATTGAACGTATTCATGTTAATTCTCCTTAATCTATAAATGCCTTGGTCTTGGTTGCGCAAGTTGTTGCACTACATGACCATTGCCTATATATCTGCCGTGATAACCATCATCATCGTAAGGCAGCGGCAACAGCCCCAACATCCGCCTAATGACATTGCTGATTTAGGGCTAAAGTCTTATCTCTACGAGAGGTTGCCAAGAATTGAATCGCTAAAAACCCAGAAATTTGTTGCAAGGTTTTTTCTAATTACTAAGTTTAGTCTTGCTAACTATCATTTTTGCATTTATTGTTGAATAGAAAGTGTATTTTTTCAATAAAACGGAGGGAATAAAACAAATTTTCTTCAAAATCACTATACTGCCCTTGCTCACGAAGGCCGTATAGTGATTTTGACATTTATTAGCACTCTTTATTAGAGTTTGCTAATTTACCCTTGACACTCTGAAAATTGAGTGCTAATATTGCCACCATTATTAGCACTCAATTTAGAGAGTGCTAAATTAAAACAAACATTAGTATTTGGAGAATCAATAATGTCAACACTTAACTTACGCCCACTCGCCGATCGCGTTGTGGTGCAATCGGTCGAGGAAGAAGATCAAACATTTGCAGGTGGCAAGCTCGTTTTGCCAGAAACCGCCAAAGAGAAGCCACAAAAGGGCAAGATTTTGGCCGCTGGCGCTGGCCGCAAGGATGATGCGGGCAAGCTGATTCCTATGGATGTAAAAGTCGATGATGTCGTGCTATACGCAAAATATGCCGGAACCGAGATCAAAATCGACGGCAAGAAGTTGCTGATTTTGAAAGAATCAGATATTTTGGCAATTATTGGCTAATCAATGAGTGAAAAGTAAAAAGTGAAAAGTTAATCTATGGACTTTTGCCTATAACACTTACTTTTTACTTTCTACTTTGCACTTTTCACTAAATAAAGACATGGCTAAACAAATTATTTTCACCGAAGAAGCCCGTGCCAAGCTTAAGCGTGGTGTGGACATTTTGGCACAATCAGTATCAACCACCCTCGGCCCCAAGGGTCGCAACGTGGCGTTAGATAAGAAGTATGGCGCACCCACCATCACCCACGATGGCGTGACTGTGGCAAAAGAAGTAGAGTTGGCTGACCCATTTGAAAACATGGGCGCCCAATTGTTGAAGGAAGCCGCCACCAAGACCAACGATATCGCTGGCGACGGCACCACCACCGCCACCGTTTTGGCCCAAATCATTGTGCACGAGGGTTTGAAGAACGTGGCCGCTGGCGCTAACCCCATGCTTATTAAGCAAGGGATTGAAAAGGGTGTAGATGCAATTGTCGAAAACCTAAAGAAGATGTCGGTGTCGGTTGATCAAAAAGATCAAATCGCCCAAGTTGCCACCATTTCGGCCCAAGATTCAGAAATCGGCAATTTGATTGCCGAGGTAATGGAGAAGGTCGGCAAGGACGGCGTCATCACCGTTGAAGAGAGCAAGTCATTGCACTTCGAGACCGAGTATGTAGAGGGGATGGAATTTGATCGCGGCTATATCAGCCCCTATTTCGTCACCGACTCGGCTGCCATGCAATCCGAAATCAAAGATCCTTATATCTTGATTTACGACAAGAAGATCAGCGCCGCTCAAGACATTATTCCTTTGTTGGAAAAATTGGTGCAACGCGGCAAGCGTGAATTGGTCATCATTGCCGAAGATGTTGACGGCGAAGCATTGGCAACCTTGGTATTGAACAAGTTGCGCGGCATGTTGAATGTGTTGGCCATCAAGGCCCCCGGCTTCGGCGATCGCCGCAAGGCCATGCTCGAAGACATTGCCATTTTGACCGGCGGCACTGTTATCACCGAAGAAATGGGCCGCAAGCTCGAAGGTGCCTCAGTTGAAGACCTTGGCCGCGCTGGCAAAGTTGTTTCGACCAAAGATGACACCACCATCATCGATGGCGCAGGTGATGATGCCTCAATCGCCTCACGCTGTGAAGTGATTCGCGCAGAAATTGCCAACAGCACCAGCGACTATGACAAAGAGAAGCTAAACGAGCGCTTGGCCAAGTTGGCTGGCGGCGTCGCTGTCATTCGTGTCGGTGCAGCCACCGAAACCGAATTGAAGGAAAAGAAGCATCGCGTAGAAGATGCCTTGAGCGCAACCCGCGCCGCTGTTGAAGAAGGTATCGTCCCCGGCGGTGGTGTCGCTTTGTTGCGCAGCATTGCAGCCCTCGATGCCGTGAAGATGGATAACCACGACGCACAAGTCGGCGTGAATATCCTCAAGCGCGCCCTCGAAGAGCCGATTCGCCGCATTGTCGGCAACGCCGGTCAAGATGGTGGCGTGGTCGTACGCGAAGTGCGTGCCATGAAGGACAAGAAGTTCTATGGTTATGATGTCATGACCGGCGAATATGTCGACATGATCAAGGCCGGCATCATCGACCCAGTTAAGGTCACTCGCGGTGCGTTGCAAAACGCTGCTTCGATCGCCAGCATGATCCTCACCACCGAGGCATTGATCACTGACATTCCTGAGAAGAAAGAAGCCCCAGCCATGCCCCC
>CAZLOF010000664.1:0-2896 GCA_964560745.1 uncultured Thermoflexus sp. | reverse complement strand
CCATTAAGCCGAAGTGCGGTGCATTTAGCCACTAAAATGTTTACACTGCCTAATGGATTTTGATACGATTATGAATGAGTCAACGTTATCTCCGTTACGCAAGATTTTTGAACCGAAGAGTATCGCCATTATTGGCGCGACTGAGCGCGAAGGCACAGTGGGGAGGGCTATCCTCGCCAATTTGTGCCAAGGCGCATATCGCGGCAAGGTTTACCCTATCAACCCCAAACATGCTACGTTGTTAGGCATCCCTGCCTTTAAAAAATTGAGCGATGTGCCCAAACGCGCCAGCGGTGGGGCGATGGTCGATTTGGCGGTGATTGTCACCCCAGCCGCCAGCGTGCCCGACATTATGCGCGAATGTGCTGAAGCCGGGGTGCGGGCGGTCATTATTATTTCGGCGGGGTTTAAAGAAGTCGGCGCGAACGGGCAAAAACTTGAGCAAGAGATTTTGCAAATTGCCCGCCAAGGCAAAATACGCCTGATTGGCCCCAATTGTCTTGGGGTGATGAATACGCTGAATGGCATGAATGCCACTTTTGCCAGCGCCATGCCTGCCGCCGGTAATGTGGCATTTATTAGCCAAAGTGGGGCCTTGTGCACTGCGATTCTCGATTGGAGCTTGCGCGAAAATGTTGGGTTTAGCAAATTTGTCTCGGTGGGGTCGATGTTGGATGTCGGCTGGGGCGATTTAATTGACTATTTAAATGAGGATGTCTATACCAAGAGCATCTTGATTTATATGGAAAGCATCGGCGATGTGCGCTCGTTTATGTCTGCCGCCCGCGAAACCGCCCTCAATAAACCCATCATCATTATGAAGCCCGGTGTCACCGAAGCCGCCGCCAAAGCCGCCGCCTCGCATACTGGCTCGTTGGTAGGCAGCGATGATGTGCTTGAAGCGGCCTTTCGGCGGTGTGGCGTATTGCGGGTGCGCACTATTACCGATCTGTTTCATATGGCCGAGGTGTTGGCCAAACAGCCGCGCCCTTTGGGGCCAAATTTGACCATTGTGACCAATGCCGGTGGGCCGGGCGTGATCGCCTCGGATGCCGTCATTACATCGGGCGGCAAGATCAGCGCCCTTGCGCCCGAAACGATTGCGGCATTGAGCAACGTATTGCCAGAGGCGTGGAGTCATAACAACCCAATCGATGTGCTGGGCGATGCCGATTTTGAGCGGTATGTCGCCGCCACCGCGCTTGCGCTTAATGACCCCAATACCGATGGTTTATTGGTAATATTGACCCCACAAGCCATGACCGACCCAGCCAAAATTGCCGAGGCCTTGGCTAACGCCAAAAAGCCGACTGGCAAACCCGTTTTGGCCAGTTGGATGGGGGGCAGTGGGATGCAGATCAGCCGCGATATCCTTAATCGCGCCAAGATTCCCACCTTTGATTACCCCGATGTCGCCGCCAGCCATTTTGCTTCGATGTGGCAATCGACCGAAAGCCTAAACACACTGTATGCCACCCCGCGTTTTGTCGATAGCCAACAAATTGACCGCGAGGCGGTAAAACAGTTGATTGAAAATGTGCGTCTTGAAGGGCGCACGTTGCTGAGCGAGGTTGAATCGAAGCAATTATTGTCGGCCTATGGCTTGCCAACTGTGCGCACGGTAGTCGCTACTAGTGCCGATGAGGCCGTCAATGCCGCCGCAGCACTTGGCTACCCAGTGGTGCTGAAATTGCATTCGCACACCATCACCCATAAAACCGATGTGGGTGGCGTGAAGCTCAATTTAGCCAACGCCGAGGCGGTGCGGCAAGCATTTGAGGTGATTTGCGCTGCTGTGCCGCCTGCCGATTTTCTGGGGGTGGCGGTGCAGCCGATGATTGCAAAATCGGATGAGAGCTATGAATTGATTTTGGGTAGCAGTATCGATGCTCAGTTTGGGCCGGTGTTATTGGTGGGGGCGGGCGGGCAATTGGTCGAGGTGTTCAAAGATCGCTCGCTGGGTTTGCCGCCGCTGAATACCAATTTGGCCCGCCAAATGATTGAACGCACCCGCATTTATGAGGCACTGAAGGGTGTGCGTGGGCGGCGACCGGTGTCGATGCCTGCGATCGAACAGGCTTTGGTGCAATTTAGCCAATTGGTGGCCGAGCAACGCTGGATCAAAGAGATCGATATTAACCCGTTGGTGGTGGAGCCAGACGGGGTAATTGCACTGGATGCGCGCGTTGTTTTGCAGCCGTTTTCGCAGTCAGCGCAAAATTTGCCCAAATTGGCGATTCGCCCGTATCCACATCAATATACATGGCAATGGCAAGACAAAATGGGCGAGATGGTTACTATTCGCCCCATTTCGCCCGAAGATGAGCCATTGATGCGCAAATTTCATGCCAATGTGTCGGAATATAGCGTGTATTTGCGTTATTTTCATTCTATTGCCTTGGCCGAGCGGATATCGCACGAGCGGTTGCTGCGCCTGTGTTTTGTCGATTATGATCGACAAATTGCATTGGTGATTGAACGTGCCGCCCCAGAAAATGGTGAGAAAGAGATTTTGGGGGTGGGGCGTTTGATAAAAGACCCTGTCAATGGTTCGGCAGAATGGGCCATTTTGATTAGTGACCACTATCAACGGCATGGGTTTGGCACGGCTTTGCTCAGCCGTCTCATTGAGGTGGCGCGTGCCGAGGGGCTTTTGCGCATCGAGGCCGATATTTTGCCGCAAAATGCCGGTATGCGGGCTGTCGCGCAAAAGATGGGTTTCGCTAGCCGGTATGATGCCGACGAGCAGGTGATGAGGGTGAGTCTTGAACTGTGAGCCATGAGCTTTGAGCCATGAGCCTTGAGCCGTGAGCCTTGAGCCTTGAGCCATGAGCCATGAGCATTGCGCACGACACATTAAAATAACACAAACACCAAGGCTCATGTCGCAAATCAA
>CAZLOF010000663.1:0-2915 GCA_964560745.1 uncultured Thermoflexus sp. | reverse complement strand
GAAATGTGGTCAGAAGAATATCAGGTGGAGGTGCTCAAATTTCATCTCGATTTTGCAGCTAGCCACTCGTATATTGTTGGTTTACATATCTGGAACTTTGCCGATTTCAAAACCGGCCAAGGCATTATTCGTATGGCAGGCATGAATTTTAAAGGCGTGTTTACCCGCGACCGCAGACCGAAAATGGCCGCGCACTTTTTGCGCGAGCGCTGGAAGAAGTAAGATGGAGCTGTGAGCCATGAGCCGTGAGCCTTGGGCTTTGGGCTTTAAGCCATAAGTCACGAGTCATGGCTTACGGCTCACGGCTCAAAGCTCATGGCTCAAAACATATGACACAACCACAAATCAAAACCACTGTCGTAGGCAGTTACCCCATTCCTATTTGGCTGGGTGCGATGCCCAGCACCCCGACTTTACGAGATGCCATCATGGTCATCCTCAAAACGCAAGAGTTGGCTGGGCTAGATGTGATCGCCGACGGCGAACTGAGCCGCTTCGACCCCAATCACCCCGAAACCAATGGCATGATCGAATATTTTGTGCGCCCGCTCAGTGGTGTTTATTCTGATTTAACGCGGGCCGAGCGCGAGACCTTTGCGGCTCAGCGCGGCATGGGCTTTCGCACCCAACCCGCCGGTGTGGTGCGCCAAGCGGTGGGCGAAGGTAGCATGAATTTGCAAACGGCCTACGATTTTGTGCGCAGCCTGACCACCAGCCCGCTCAAATTCACCGTAACCAGCCCCTATATGTTGGCCAAGACTTTGCTTGACACCCATTACAAGCATCGGCGCGACCTGACGATGGCGATTGCCGACGTATTACGTCAACAAATTGCCAAGATTAATGCAGCCGTGATTCAGGTTGATGAGGCCAATTTGCCCGGCTCGCCGCAAGATGGCCTATGGGCCGCCGAGGCCATTAACCATGTGTTAAGCGGTGCGCCTAGCGGCAGTGAGCGTGCCTTGCATTTGTGCTTTGGCAATTATGGTGGGCAAAGTATTCAAAAAGGCTTTTTTAATGACCTATTGCTCTTTTTTAATGCGCTTGCGCTTGACCATTTGGTGCTCGAATTTGCTCGGCGTAGTTATGATGAATTGGCGGTTTTTCGTGATCTCAAACCCAATATCGCGCTGGGTGTGGGGGTGATTGATATTAAAGATAACGAGGTTGAATCGCCGAGCGAGGTGGCGCGGCGGATCGAATTGGCGGTTAACACGCTTGGGGCTGATCGTGTGAAATGGGTGCACCCCGATTGTGGCTTTTGGATGCTACATCGCAGTGTAGCTGATCGCAAAATGCGTGCCTTGGTGCAAGGGCGCGATTTGTTTGAGGGGCGATAGTAAATAGATTTTTGCCAAAATCATGATCTTGCTGTATTCTACAGAGATGGCAGGGTCGTGATTTTGGCATTGCGGCGACAACATCAAGCTGTGATTAGACTTTCGAGGTTTTAGATCAGAATACCCGCCCATATTGAACTGGCGCAAACACGGGTTGCCCCAAGGTTTTGGCGGCATGATGCGGCCAATAGGGGTCACGCAGTAGCTCGCGTGCCAAAAAGGCGAGGTCGGCAGCGCCGTTGTTGATGATGTCGTTAGCCTGCGTCGGCTCGGTGATGAGACCGACAGCGGCGGTGGCGATGCCGGCCTCGCGCCGAATGGCGGCGGCAAATGGCACTTGATACCCCGGCCCGACTGGGATCTTGACATTGGGTGCGGCTCCGCCCGAACTGCAATCGATCAGATCAACCCCTTCGGCTTGTAATAGCCGCGCCAGCGCAATGCTCTCGTCTAGCGTCCAGCCGCCTTCGACCCAATCGCTGCAAGACAAGCGCACCAATAGCGGTGTGGCATCGGGGATGACGCGCCGCACCTGTTGCACGATCTTGCGCAGTAAGCGGGTGCGATTGTCGAAGCTGCCGCCGTAGGCATCGCTGCGCTGGTTGCTGAGGGGCGATAGAAAACTATGCAGCAAGTAGCCGTGCGCCGCGTGTAGCTCAATCACCTGAAACCCCGCCACGATAGCACGCTCGGCGGCTTGGCTAAAGGCGTTTTGCACACGCTCAATGTCGGCTAGGGTCATGGCGCGTGGGGTGGCGAGGTTGGGGCTAAAGGCGAGGACACTGGGGCCGATGCTCTCGTAGCCGCCTTGTTCGCGGCTGACTGAAGCATTGCCCTCCCAAGGTTTGAGGGTGCTGGCTTTGCGCCCGGCGTGGCCCAATTGCACCCCCATTACCGCGCCTTGTGCCCGACCAAAGGCCACAATGCGCTGCCATGCCTCGGTTTGGCTGTCATTCCACAAGCCGGTGCAGCCGAGGGTAATGCGCCCTTGCGCCTCAACTGCCGTGGCCTCGGCAATGATTAAACCCGCCCCGCCGACGGCGCGTGAGCCAAGATGCACACTATGCCATTCATTTGGCACACCATCGATGGCGCTATATTGGCACATGGGCGAAACGCCAATGCGATTACGCAGCGTGACAGAACGTAGGGTAAAGGGGCTAAATAGATGGGGCATGGGGCAGTCGGCGGCATTATAGCGCAGCCATTACAATCAGCCTTATGTCAACATCTGTAAAATTGCAAAAATCCGTTCAACTGCCACGCACCATCAACCCTGAGCGCGAAGAAAAAGCCATACGTGAGCAACGTCGTCTATTTAATGAGGCGATTGCCGTGCATGATGCGCGACAGGTTGGTGCGACGTGGCTGAGCGATATTCAAGTATCGGCCAGTGATGGCCGCGCCATGATTGGCCGTGAGGCGGTGCAAAAAGCCTTTGAAGGCTTTTTTGCCGACCCCAATTTCATCACTTTTGTGCGCACCCCAACCCAAATACGCCTGAGCGAGGATGGTAATACGGCTGCCGAACATGGTAATTGGGTGGGGCGCTGGCATCATGCCGGTGAATTGAGC
>CAZLOF010000662.1:724-2918 GCA_964560745.1 uncultured Thermoflexus sp. | reverse complement strand
ATTAACCATTGACCATTAACCATTGACCATTAACCATTGACCATTGACCATTAACTATGCGTTTTCTCTCGTTACGTTGGCGGCTGGTTTTCAGCTATGTGTTTGTCACCGCGCTCACGGTGCTGAGCTTGGGTGGGCTGGCACTTTGGCTGTTGCAACGCAACGCCGCCCAACGCGAGACAGAATATTTGACCAACAACGCTCAAGCGGTGGCACGTCAAGTCACCGGCCTCTTACAATCGCCCATCGCATTCCCCGGTGATCGCTACCCATTGCAGCAACTGGCAACCACCTCGGCCTTTTTGGGCAATGTGCAAGTGCGCATTTTAGACACCCAAGGCCGCGTCTTGGCCGACTCTGGGCCACGCTCAGCCTCAGACCAAATTATGTGGATCGCCCCACCCCGCGAGCAAAATGTGCTTGAGGGCGACACCGGGCCAATTGTCTTTTTTATGATGGGTGGCGACCGCCGCGCCGTTGAGCGGGTATTGCCCCAAGGCCGCCGCGTGATGGTACAACGCGCCCAAGGCCCATTTGGCAACGGCATCGCCTTTGCGCCCGAAACCGGCCCGCAAAATAAAATTGATACTGGGCCAACCGATATTTCAACCCGCTCAGTCAGTGTGCCCATCACCGACCTTGGTCGGGTGATGGGGTATGTTGAAGTCAGCGGCGCGCCCAATTATGTCGGCGAGGCCCTTTCAACCGCCCGTAATGCCCTATCATTTGCAGCCCTTGCCGCCACCATTTTGGCCGTCTTAAGCGGTTTTGTCGTCAGCCGCGGCCTCACATCGCCACTGGCGCGGCTGGCAAGTGCCGCCAAACAAATGACCCAAGGCAATTTATCGGCCCGCGCCTTGGTCAGCGCCCCCAATCAAAATACCCGCGACGAAATAAGCCAACTTTCAGAGCAATTTAACCAAATGGCCGCCAAGCTCGAAAGCAGCTTTGCCGCCCTTTCAGCCGAGCGCGATGCACTGCGGCGCTTCATCGCCGATGCCTCACACGAACTGCGCACCCCCATCACCGCGCTCAAAACCTTTAACGAATTGCTGCAAAATGGGGCCGCACATGACCCAATCACCCGCAGCGAATTTTTGGCCGAGAGCCAAACCCAACTCAACCGGCTCGAATGGATCACCAGCAATTTGCTTAATTTGTCGCGCTTAGATGCCGGTCTCATTACACTTGACCTCAAAGAACACCCCGTCAACGACTTGATCGAAACCGCGCTGGCCCCATTTCGGCTGCGGGCGCAACAACAACGGGTGCAATTCATCATCGATACGCCCACTCCCAACTTGATCGTACGCTGCGACCTTGCGCGAATGCAAATTGTGCTGAGCAATTTGATTGACAATGCGCTTAAGTTTACATTGGCGGGTGGGCAAATTATGCTGGGGGCCGATATCATTGAGCCGCCCATCACAGGCAAACAAAACATTAAACTGTTTGTGCGTGACACGGGTGTCGGCATTTTGCCCACCGACTTGCCGCACGTGTTTGAGCGTTTTTATCGCGGCAATAGCGACCTGAATAAAGGCGGCAGCGGCCTCGGCCTCGCCATCGTTAAAAGCATCCTCAGCGCCCATCATGGCAGCGTCGGCGTTCATAGCGAATCTGGGCGCGGTAGCTTGTTTACGGTTGTTTTATAGCATCCAAACACCTACCAGCCTTTACAAATTAGTTCATAATGGGCGAATAACGTCGATAACAGCACCATTAGTAACACACCATACATTTTCGTTTCGTATGGCATCTGCGCTTTTAGGATCAACTTTATCACCTGCGATCACCCCAACTGCATTTACATTAGGGATTTTGTTGAGCAACTTAGCCCGTTGCGCAGCGCGCTGCGCATCATGTGAATCTAATATAACTGATGCCTCAACAGTCAAATATAGCATTTCACCGGTAGATTTTGAATGCCCTGTAATAATTGCATCGCTTCGGCGAATGTAGTTGGCTTCAGATTCTGTAATAACCCCTAGATCCTCAGCATCATCTAAAAGATTAGCAATCTCGATGTCAGATAACGATTTTGCTTTGCGAATGATCTGATTAAAATAAACATTAGGGCGATCTCGGTATTTTCTTTCTACACGTTCACCTTGTAAATCGGCAACGTTAGTCTTTAACTGCGAGACATCACCCTTCAACTGCGAGACATCACCCTTCAACTGCGACACATCAC
>CAZLOF010000662.1:0-624 GCA_964560745.1 uncultured Thermoflexus sp. | reverse complement strand
CCTTCAATTGCGACACATCACCCTTCAATTGCGACACATCACCCTTCAATTGCGACACATCACCCTTCAATTGCGATACATCACTTTTCAACTGCGATACGTCAACTTGAACCTGTGACACAGCAAAATCTAATTTTTTTAATCGTTCCTCAGTATCGGTCCTAAACCCATGAAATTCTTCGATTAGTAATCGAAAAGCATTTTGCATTGCGCGAAATTCTTCGGGAATACGTAAAATTTCATCGCCCAATAATTCATGGCGCAGCGCTTCCCTCCATTCTGGCTTGGTTTTCAGAATGTGAATTAAATCATGAAAATCAGATACAGTGAATGCCATCGTCTATATTATAGCTTTGTTTAGGCATTTGCTATGCCTGAGCCTTTTTGGTTTTTTGGGGTTGCTAGGTAAAATGCCACCATTGTTAAACCCCGTCTGCGAAGAAACCCGTAGTTTTGACAGGCTGGCTTAATTTACACATCCTAACAAACGACAAAATTCGGCGTATCGTGTCCGCACGGGGATCAATCCCCGCGCTACTTAACAACACCCGCTATCGCGGGTTATTTTAAGCCCCATTTATGGGGCGTTGTTATGTAGAATAGCGATTGATCGCTATTCGGGCG
>CAZLOF010000661.1:0-2919 GCA_964560745.1 uncultured Thermoflexus sp. | reverse complement strand
CGTTGTGTGTGAAATTGGCAACGCTTGAGTAATTTGCGATTTTGAATTTTGGATTTACGATTTTGGATTTACGATTTGACAAATCTTCAATTGCAAATCCAAAATCCAAAATCTAAAATCTAAAATCACAAATAAACATGCGTCATTACACCATCGCCACCGCCGGACACGTCGATCATGGCAAAAGCACCTTGGTTAAGGCCCTGACCGGCATCAACCCCGACCGGCTGATTGAGGAGCAAAAACGTGAAATGACGATTGACCTCGGTTTTGCTTACCTGACGTTGCCGACACAGGCCAAAGACGTGGTTGGCATTATCGATGTGCCGGGCCATATCGACTTTATCGAAAATATGCTGGCGGGGGTAGGGGGCATCGATGCGGCGTTGCTGATTATTGCCGCTGACGAAGGCCCAATGCCGCAAACCCGCGAGCATTTGGCGATTTTGGATTTGCTAAAGGTGAAACGCGGCATTGTGGCCTTGACCAAAACCGACCTTGTGCCCGACCCCGAATGGTTGCCGTTGGTGATCGACGATATACGCGCCCTATTAGCTCCCACGCCCTTGGCCAATGCGCCGATCATGCCCGTGAGCGCACGGCAAGGCTAAGGGCTAAAAGAGTTGCTGGTCGAATTAAACAAATTGCTGCGTGATTTGCCCTTGCCTACCGATCTTGTCAAGCCGCGTTTGCCAATTGACCGGGTGTTTACCATTGCGGGCTTTGGCACGGTAGTGACGGGCACATTGGTCGAGGGCGGCTTAGCCATTGGCGATGAAGTGGCGATTATGCCCAAAGGCACACTGGCGCGGGTGCGCGGGCTGCAAACACACGGCAAAAAAATTGAGCAAGCCCAACCCGGCAGCCGCGTTGCCGTCAATTTGACCGGTATCTCGCTCGATGATGTTAAACGTGGCGACACGCTGATCAAACCCGGCACACTCAGCGCCAGCACCCGCATCGATGTGCAAATTGAATTGGCCCAGTTGCACCCCTCGGCCTTTATTCCGCATCCGGCTTCTTTTGTGCTTCGCCACAACACCGAGGTGAAATTTTTTTGTGGTGCCGCCGAAACCTTGGCGACGGTGAAAGTATTGGAAGGCAGCGAGATCACTGCCGATAAACAGCAAGAAAATTTCGCGCAGTTGGAATTGGCCGAGCCGGTGGCGGTGGGGCGGGGTGATCGCTTTATTTTGCGGCTGCCATCCCCCTCTATTACCATTGGGGGCGGCACTGTCATCGACCCAAGTCCTACGTTGCGTTATCGCCGCCGGGCGGGGCGGGTGGGCGATGAGGTATTAACCCGTCTCGACGCGACCTTAAAAGGCACACCTGCCGAGCGTATCGAGGCCACCTTGCGCGGCAAAGGGTTGTGCGCCGAAGCCGACCTCGCTGCCGCCGCCCAGATGTCGGGCGATGAGGTTGCCATCGGGCTAGCCGAGTTGACCCAAAATGACAAGGTTTTGCTGTGTGAAGGCGTGGTCGGCTTGATTGAGGCATGGCAGATTAGCTACACCCAAGCTGCCACAATTTTAGGCTCATTTCACAAAGCTAACCCACTGGCCGAAGGGATGCCCCGTGATACGTTGCGCAGCCGTCTCGGTCTATCGCCCAAAGTGTTTGGGGCGCTTTTGCGAGTTGAGGGTCTAGAGTTGAGAGTTGAGGGTTCCCAACACCCTCAACTCTCAACTTTAGACCCTCAACTTATTGATGGCGGCGAAACGGTGCGTTTGGCGGCGCATGTGGTGCAATTTAATGGGGTGCAGCAAAAGGCCGTTGATGCCCTGATGCGGCAAATACGAGCGCAGCCGTGGAACACGCCGCTCATTAAAGATTGCCGCGCCATGCTTGGCGATGATGTGTTTGAGGTGTTGTTGCGCCAGCAAAAGTTGATGGCGCTCGGCCCCGATGTGGTGTTTTTGCCCGAAACTTATCAGACGGCGGTGGCCCGTGTGCGCGAGGTGATTCAACGCGATGGGCAAATTACCGCCGCCCAAGTGCGCGATATGTTTAACACCAGCCGCAAATACGCCCTTGCCTTGCTTGAGCATCTTGACGAGATCGGCGTGACCAAACGGGTGGGCGATGTTCGCATTCTGCGAAATTGAAAATGAAAAATTTAAAATTTAGAATTGAGGACTAATAGACAAACAAATTAAACATCGCACATAGATCGCAGCCATTAGAAATGGCGCGCTGGGCAGTCGAAGCAGTTAGACCGCGAAGGCGGTCTTTGTGTGCTCAGCGCGGGATTTTAATCCCCGCGCTAAATTCGCATTTACTGCGTATTTTCCAATTTTAAATTTTCCATTCTCAATTTTAAATTTAATGATCAATCTTATTCTTGCAACCCGTGCTGTGCGAATGTTTGCCTATGGTCTATTGGCGGTGGTATTTGCGTTGTATTTAACCGCTATTGGGTTAGATACGGCGCAAATTGGCTTGCTGATCACCCTGACATTGGTCGGTGATGCGGTGGTGTCGCTCTTCATCACCACTCGCGCCGACCAAATTGGCCGCAAACGTATGTTGATTGCGGGTACCTGGTTGATGTTTGCGGCGGGGTTGGCGTTTTTGCTGACGCAAAACTTTATCGTGCTGGTCATTACGGCCACACTTGGCATCATTAGCCTGAGCAATGGCGAATATGGGCCGTTTATGTCGGTGGAGCAAGCGGCCTTGTCGCAATTGGTGCCCAGTGCGCAACGCACCGCTTTGTTTGCGCGTTATCAATTATTTGGCTCGTTTGCTTCGGCCTTAGGCTCACTCATTTCGGGTTGGCTGGCGCAATGGTTGCAACAGGGTGGCGTGTCAGCGGTCGATAGCTATCGTGTGCCATTGATGATGTATGCTGTTTTGGGGTTGGTTTTGGGCGGCATGTATTATTTTTTGACGAGCGAAATTGAGGCCGGTCGCTCC
>CAZLOF010000660.1:0-2925 GCA_964560745.1 uncultured Thermoflexus sp. | reverse complement strand
TTTTTTAAAAAAAAAAAAACTAATAACACAAACAAATAAAAAAATATCATTTAAAATACCCCGCATTGCTATATCCCGCGACCAACCATACCCAAAAATTATTAAACCGCCACCAAAACGACTCGACTAAGTGCGTCAAACTATTAATCATAAATTCATTTTTAGGGGGTCAGATCACCCGCGACTTTCGAGCATTGCTTGCAGAAAACGCATCCCTCTCAATATTTGAGTCATGCGTTCGCCGCTCAACGTGCCGATATACTCGCCCAGTGCTAATTTTTCTACAGCTTGCACCTGAGAGACAAGCACAACGCTCGATTTTTCCAGATTTCCTTCCCCCGCGGCAAGCAGCACATTCCCCGGCCATGCGGCACGCTTCAGATTCGTTGTCAGCGCACATGTAACCACCGTAGTAACACGACTTTGATTAATAGCATCCTCTTGAATAACCACATGAGGATGTGCCCGAGATTGACTTGAGTCACCTTGTTCCATCGTTGCCACCCAGAACATATCGCCTTGTTTTATCTTCATACGCAAAAGCAACACCGTAATTCCATTTTTAGGGCACTTCAGTATTAGCGTATAGCAGTTTTTGTGTGACTACTTTGACTTTCAGCATTGAGCAATCTATATACTCTTTCTAGTTGTTGACTATCACTAAATGTTAATACCGTTTCAGATGTACTTTTACTCAATCTACTTGTTCTTCCAGAAACTATTGTCAAGTTCTTGTTGCTCATGTCAATAGACTCTATTGCTTGTAACGCATTAGCCTGAATAATGGGGAAATTTTGTCCATTTCTATAAAGTTGTAAACTTGATGTTAGAACTGTTTTGCCAAAAAACGATCTATTTGTAAATAAGACGAGTGTATTTGGTGCAACGACTATATTTGCATCACCAAATTGAACGCTAAAGCTAAATCCCAGACCAAATGCACGGTTGGTAGATATATAGTTACACAGTGCGGTAAATCCGCCAAGTGCATGTAACTCGCTTTCTGCTTTGGTAAATAATTTCTGCCCTTGCTTGTTAGTTCGGTAAAAGAGGCTAACTACCATGACTACAAAGAGAGCTGGGAAGCAAATTGATGCAAAATCATTATCCATGTATTAGAGTATAAGTGCTACTATTGATCGCATCAAAAACATCGTTTCAATGATGATAGATCGCGTTTTTATGGCTTATCTATCGAACAACTACGTTGCTTACGCCCATGACTCACGCTGTTTTAACAAACCGATTGGCATAGGATTCCACCTCAGCCGCTCGTGTAAGCGGTTAGTCTAAATTTGCGACCAGCCTCGGAAATTTGCTATGGCACAACCCGATGTGTTGCAGAAGTGCTTCGCTTGTCGCTTCAATTCGCATAGTGTGCAGAAGATCTGATTACCTTCCCACTTTCTTCAAATTCGAATTGCTCCGCACCGAGCCTTCCATCATGCCGGTTATACACAATGACAATACTTTCCACGCCTACCAAAAGCGACACAAGCTCAAAGTGCAGGTCGCTCCGACGTGCCAATGCCTTACGCCAGTATTCTCTGACAGCATCTATCCCAATCAACACGCCACTGGGTTCGCCGAATACTTGTGCGATGAACGGAGATGAGAACCGAAAATTTTTCGAGTAGTGAGCCAGAATGCGATCTAGATCATGACTGTTCCACGCTTCAATCCATTCTGCCGCAAATTGTTCTGCAAAGTCTTGCTTGATCATCTTGGGTCGCTAGATTATGCCACGCCCAAACGTTTGGGCGCATCAGTTTTTCGTGCGCGGTAACACCTCGAGATCGCGCTGCAAGGCCAAACGATGGCTTCAGCAGCTTTGCTCTGCGCTTTTTGCGGAACAAAGTCCACTGCACGCAAGAGTTGGGCGCGGTCTTGGTTATGAACGACGTTTTGGGGTTCGTTTTTCAGTATTTTCTTGTAACTTATGCACCTTAAATTTCTCCTTCGCAGTTACAAAAAAATTGGGGGCATTCTTAAATTGCTCAATTAACCACTCAACAAAAGCGTCACTGTATGATGGTGATCCATGATGTTGGCAATAATAAAATTTCCGCTTATCGTCAATTCCATGAATACGTCGAACTGCCAAAATATCGTGACTATTAATTTTTACTTGCCCATTCAGACGCTCGTTCACCAATTCAATTACTTCTTTTGCGCGATATGGATGAGTTTTGTTAGGGTCAAGCATTTGATGTACAGGGGCGTTAGGGTCATCCACAAGGCGAATTGTTTGAACATCACTCTCACTAACTAATTGCTGGTTTGCTTCAATTACCACAATTTGCGAACCTTCAGGCGCTTCAACTACTTTGCGGATATTCTTTAACCATGAATCCCGCACGATTTCAATTTCTCTTGTCAAAAACTTTTGCAAATCGTCAGAGGTACAGGGTTCACTTTTAGCGCCATGCCGAAAATAAACCATACCATTCATAAATGCTTGCTTTTGCTTACCGGGTTTTACTTCATAATCCCCTGTTTTTATAAAAACTAAAGGGATAGCAACACGTCTTATAACCAAAGCGGCGATAGCTTGATTTTCTTTTTGTGCGCTTACAATTGTGAAATCTGCAAAGTGTTTTCCTGTAGCCGAAAATAATTTATTGGTTATATCTGCTGGGTCACATTCTAAAAATTTTGAAACATCAAAACCTGACGGTTTTCCATAATCAGTTACCCCGATAAGAAGCACTCCGCAACACGAAATAGCCATAGCAAATATATCTTAAATGATTTCATAACAATCACCTTTGGACGAAACATCAAAAGTCTCCTTGAAATCAACTTTATCCGACTCATTTACATCGTCAAGTGCTTGAATAAGTAGTTCGTTGTGCATAAAATTTGTTCAAAGGCCAGCGCTCAACATATGTATTGTACAACAATTGAGCTAGAAAACCCCGCAGA
>CAZLOF010000659.1:2656-2929 GCA_964560745.1 uncultured Thermoflexus sp. | reverse complement strand
CGATGATATTGTGCAACATCAGTGGGTGGTCAACGGCCCGCAATGGCTGGCTATTTTGTTGCGTTCTGCCGAGCAGGTGTTAGCCATCAAGCCCAATTTTGCCGCAATGGGTGATTTAGATTTGGGCGTAGTAGGGGCTTATCCAGATGGCAGCACCTGCCAATTTGAATTAAGGGCGTTTGCTGGCGGCGATGGGGCCGGTGTCGAAGACCCCGTAACCGGCAGTCTAAACGCGGGTGTGGCTCAATGGCTGATAAGTGCCAAACTCGCGCC
>CAZLOF010000659.1:0-2646 GCA_964560745.1 uncultured Thermoflexus sp. | reverse complement strand
CCAGTATGTGGCATCGCAAGGCACAGTATTAGAGCGAGCCGGGCGCGTTTACCTCTCGCGTGATGCTCAGGGGCAGGTTTGGGTGGGTGGCGAGGCCGTGACGTGTATTGATGGGGCAGTGATGATTTAAGATTATGCCTCAATTGTTGAGAGAATACCAAATTGCTTTAATAAAAAGGGACATTTTGTCTTAAGTGGGTGTAAAATGTGGGCAGTTCAATGATTCTTGTCACGGGGCCGACGGGTTGTGTCGGTAAAGCCGTTGTAGACCGTCTCACCTCATCGGGTCACACTGTCAAATGCCTTTGGCATTGGGGGCACGAACATCGCGTACCTGCGCGGGTTGCGTTGACAGGGGGCGATGTGCGTAATCTTGACTCATTGCGGTTGGCAATGATGGAAGATGAGATTGAAGCCGTCATCCACTTGGCATCCATTCGCCGCGAAACCGCCACCGATAAATTTGAAGACGTGCATGTACAAGGCACACGTAATGTCGTTGAAGCAGCTAAACAAGCAAAAATTAAGCGTTTAATCGTCGTCAGTGCGATTGGGGCCGAGGGCCGCTCGGCCTTCCCATTTTTACGCAGCATCGGCAAAGCCGAAGAGGTTGTGCGGTCAAGCGGACTTAACTATACGATTTTAAAATCGGCAGCGGTGTATGGTGATGGCGATTGGCTAACAACGTGGTTGGATGGGTTAGCCACAGGAATCCCTTTGGTGATGCCGGTTCCACATAGCGGCGACACAAAATTACAGCCTATTTGGGTTGGTGACCTTGCCGCTTGTGTTGAACGTTCTTTACAGACCCGTTCAACTTTTCGTCAAATTGTGCCTGTAGGTGGGCCACAAGCGCTCACTTTGGCCGAAATTGCGCAGTTGACGATGCGTGCCAATGGCTGTAGCCGCCGTTTGATGCGTGTGCATACCCGTTTTACCCAACATTTTGTCAATTTGGTGGCGCGTTGCAAAGGTGCGCTTACGCCTCCTGAAGTAGAGGCACTTTCCTATAATCGCACTACCGAAATCGGTGGTGTGCATCGCATTTTTGGTTTCGCCCCCGCCAAAATGCAAACCAAACTTGTTCATCTTGGGCCAAACCGTGAGGTCCCTCCCCCGAACGTGCGGTTTAGCTGGATGAACAACTAGGTAAAAAACAGGCGCAAGTGACACTTGCGCCTGTTTTTTTTTATCTTCTCAATAATTGGGGGTGTCTCCAAACACGAAGTGATAGTGAGTTCGGCGAAAATTTGTTTTACATCTCCCGTTATATTTTGGCGAAAACCGCATTTTTATGTGTTTAAGCTGTTGGGTAGCCTACCCAAATCCACCGATGGGTGTTATTGGTAATGGGCCAACAGGTCACCATTGTGAGGCGTGTATCGTCGGTGGGCAAAATATGTTTGGCGTTTTCCATTAATACCGATATCGGTTGCCCTGCTTCGCGTAATAATAGATGATGGCTGAGGCGGTAGACCACGCTGCGATTGTTGCCTTTGAGGGTGACTAAACTGCCGGGCTGTAGGTTGTAAAGCCCGGCAAAGACGCGGCCAAGAATATTGTTATGCCCGTTTAGCACCAAATTGCCCGGCTCGCCTAATTTTGCCGAAGTATTATGCCAACCAGCAGCTCGCCATGCGGGTGAGGCCCATTCTGCGCCACCCCGACTATAAACAATGCCTACTGTTTGGATAGGCACATCTAACCCAATATCGGGAATGATGAGACGGGTTGGCACAGTGTAACCCGTTCCCGTGTTTGTGGCTGTGCTCGTGCCTGTGCCGACTGGGCCATTTTTGGCGGCAGGGGTTTGAATGGCTTTGGGTTGGGTCGCAATTCGGCTTGGGGCTGGTGATGTGCGTGTGGTGGGTTGGGTTTGAGCGACTACAGGGTCGCTTGCCGCACTGGTGTTGCTATTGGCGACGGTTTGGGGTGTCTGGCGACCGCGTTCTTCTTCGCGCCATGCTTGCCAAGATTCGCGCAATAGCGAATATTCGATTGCGCTGCGTTCAACCGCGCTGCCCATGTGGGTTAGCCCGCCCCCCATTAGTGCCCCAAGACCGCCAACTGTGGCGTTGAGTGCTAAGCGCAATGCATTGCGGCGGTTTATTTGCCCAAAACCAAGTTTTGATGGTTTTAATTTTGTCATTTAACACCTCACATTTTTGTTGTAAGGTTTACTATACCATTAATAAATATGGTGGTATGTATACTTACCCAGAAAATTCTTTTCCATAGGTTTTCGCCAATCTCGCTATATCCCTGCCAAGCGCAGCTTGGCAGGGATATAGCGACATTGGCATATCGCATTTTTACAAAAGATTTATCTGGACGACTATATCTTCTCAATAAAACAAATTTCGACATAACATCTTTTGGGTTTATTCCAAATGATTGAAAAGACATATTCTGTGTGCAAAATGCTGCGATACTAGCTAGGTGAAAATAATTTCGGTGGGCGAATGCACATTAGACCGTTATCTACAGCAAGACAAGGTGTATATCGGCGGTATCTCGTTAAATTTTGCCATTCATGCCAAACGCAGTGGGGCGCAATCGGTGACCATGATAAGCCGCGTCGGGGCTGCCGACTTTGCGCAAATTGCCGCAAAATTTGCACGAGAAGGGATTGAGCAGACGCATTTG
>CAZLOF010000658.1:0-2931 GCA_964560745.1 uncultured Thermoflexus sp. | reverse complement strand
CTCAAGACCACGAAGTTTATCGACTTTATCGTATTCGATCTCTGGGAAAATCAATTGTTCACGCACACCGAGTGTGTAATTGCCGCGACCATCAAAACAATCGGCTGGCACACCGCGAAAATCGCGCACACGTGGCAATGCAAGGTTAACTAATCGATCCAGAAAGTCATACATACGTGAACCACGTAAGGTTACAGTAACCCCAACTGGGCGGTTTTCACGCAACTTAAAGTTAGCAATCGCTTTCTTCGCCTTGGTGATTACAGGTTTCTGACCCACAATTGCAGTCAAATCTTTTAACGCTGCATCAGCAGCTTTTGGATTATCTGCGGTCTCGCGTCCGACACCAATATTTACAACGATCTTCGAAATTTTCGGCACCTGCATGTGGTTCTTATAACCAAATTCTTTAATCAACGCAGGGCGAACCTCGTTAAGGTATTTCTCGCGTATATTTGCCATGTTAGCCGATCACCTCATCATGCTTATTCGAGAAACGCTTCTTGCTATCGCCTTCAAAACGATAATTTACACGGGTAGGTTTGCCAGATGGTGTCACCAATATTGCGTTAGAAACATCAATAGGCACTTCCACTTCAATAATACCCGTCTGCTGTGACCGAAGATTGCGTTGCGACTTCTTCTGATTTTTCTTCATGACGTTCACCCCACGCACAACGATCTTACCACTCTTGGGCATCGCACGAATGACTTCGCCTTGACGACCACGATCATTGCCGCTGAGGATTTGAACGGTATCTCCCTTCTTAATCTTCATCGTAATTTCTCGTTTAGAGAACCTCCGGTGCGAGCGAGACAATCTTCATATAACCCTTATCTCGCAATTCGCGTGCAACTGGCCCGAAAATGCGTGACCCTTTTGGATTTGTCTCATCATCGGCCAAAATTACCGCTGCATTATCATCAAAACGAATATATGAGCCGTCTGGACGGCGATATTCCTTCGATACTCGAACAATAACGGCTTTAACAACTGAATGAGCCTTTACATCACCTGTCGGCGAGGCTTTCTTCACGGTTGCTACAATCGTATCGCCAATCGTCGCATAACGACGACGTGTGCTGCCGCGCACTTGAATGCACAACAACTCTTTTGCCCCCGTATTATCGGCGACCACTAGTCTGCTTTCCTGCTGAATCATTTCTTACCCCGCCTTACGGACAATCTGTTCCAGCATCCAGCGCTTTGTGCGGCTGAGTGGGCGTGACTCAACCATTTGCACCATATCGCCGGGCTTGGCTTCATTATTTGCATCGTGACAAGCATAATTCTTGCTGCGCCGCAATACTTTACGATACAACGGGTGGCGAATACTTCGCTCTACCCGCACGATGACAGTCTTTTCCATCTTGTCGCTGACGACTGTCCCAATGAGTCGTCGTCGTCGTTCCATGCTCATTGCTATTACTCCGCTTTCGTCATCTGGGCTGCCAATTCACGTTGGCGTTGCACAGTCTTGATTCGCGCGATAACTTTACGAACGCGCGTAACACTATTAGTATCGGTTAACTGATTTTGTGCGCGTTGAAATCGCAGGTTAAACAGTTCACGATACGACTCATCTAATTTAGCCGCTAATTCGGCCGCGGACATATTGACAATTTCTTGTGGTTGCACTCCCTTCGCCATGACTTTACTCCTGCTTCCCAATGACCTGCGTCTTCATCGGCAGTTTATATGCCGCCTGACTTAAAGCCACTTTAGCAATATCTGCTGGTACACCCGAGACTTCAAACATAACACGTCCGGGTTTTACAACCGCAACCCAATGATCAACGCTACCCTTACCAGAACCCATGCGGGTTTCGGCAGGCTTAGCCGTAATCGGCTTGTCTGGGAAAATGCGAATCCACATCTTACCGCGACGTTTCATCTCACGCACAATCACGCGACGAACCGCCTCGATTTGTCGGGCCGTAACCCAAGCCGGTTCTACGGCTTGCAAACCAAAATCGCCAATTTCTATCTCAACGTTGCCTTTCGCCATACCAGTACGACGTCCGCGCTGTTGTTTACGATACTTTACTCTCTTTGGCATCAACATGATGTCAACCTCTCTTAAATTTTAAATTTTAGACTTTGGATTTTGAATGAAGCAATTTTGCAAATCCAAAATCTAAAATCTAAAATCTAAATTCCTATCGTTCCCGTTCCTTCTGCGAGGATTGTTGGGTGCGGGTTGGGCGAGTTATCTCTTTTGCTTGCGCACCGGGCAATACTTCACCTTTATAAATCCACACTTTTACACCGATCCGACCATAAGTCGTCGCAGCTTCAGCTTGGGCATAATCAATATCAGCACGGAGCGTACCGCGCGGAATTCGACCTTCCATATGCTTATCTGTACGCTTCATATCAGAACCATTCAAACGCCCTGCGCACTCAATCTTAACACCTTGAGCGCCTTTTTGCATAGTGGTTTGAATTGCCTTTTTCATTGCGCGTGTATGTGGAATACGGCGTTCAATTTGTTGTGCAATATTCTCGGCAACCAAATAAGCAACCAAGTCAGGCTGTGTAATTTCTTCGATATCTAGCTTGACCTTTTTACCAGTCATACGCTCAATACCTTCTCGAATCGCCTTGACTTGAGCACCCTTGCGCCCAATCACAATTCCCGGACGAGCCGTATGCACAGTAACGTGCAATTGGTTCGGCGGAAATCGTTCAATAATGACATCGGCAACACCAGCTTTGTCCATTTCTTTACGCAGGTAACTGCGCAGACTAAAATCTTCTTGCAAAAGCTTAGTGTAGTCACGCTTAGAGGCAAACCAGCGGCTCTTCCAGTCGCGGATCACGCCCAATCGGAATCCATAAGGATGAACTTTTCGACCCATAATTTTTACGTTGATTGATTGACTAGTTGATTAGTTTTGCACTATGTCACCAATGTAAACCCATCAACC
>CAZLOF010000657.1:1667-2934 GCA_964560745.1 uncultured Thermoflexus sp. | reverse complement strand
CCGCTCAAAGATTTGGTGGCTAAGACACAGCAAAAAAACAGCCCCAAACGCAATCACAGCCAAAGTAACCGCCCCCAATCCCCCCACCCACACAGCCCCCCAAAACCGAGGTGAAAGCCGTAGTGAGGCATTGTCAGCGGGCCTATTGACCGCCGATGCTTTGGGGGCAAATGGCGCTGCCAACGCAAATACTTGTTGCCGCGTCAACCATTGGCTGGTCAGCGTCGCTTCAATTTCGCTAAAACGGTGGACAAAACGCGGCGCAACAACGGTATAACGACATAATTTTGTCTCACGGTCAAAAACAAAAACACTTTTACAAGCCGCACAATGACATTCATCGGCCTGTAATGTCAATGCCCGCCGTCGACACAACGGGCATGTCTTTGGGTGAATACGCCGCAAATCCATCTAGCCAAGCGTCGGTTCAAACATCCGCACACCCCGTTGACGACGATTTAATTCCCACGGATAAACGACAAAGGTATCGGTGGTCTCAGCAAAATAATTGGGTTTGTGGGTTGGAAACAAAGAACGCGCCGGTTTGTAATGTAATACGGCTAATTCGGCCCGTGCCCCAAAAGCCTCTAGCCGCCCCCGCACCGTCATAATATGTCGCCCATGCGTCCATACATCGTCAACCACCAAAATGCGCCGCCCTTTCGATATTTCTTCGTTAGGAAACTGAAGAAAGGTGGGCCATGCCAACAAACGCGGGGCATCCTCTGAAGGGAACTCGACTGAAGCGACTAAGATATGCCGAATATCAAGCGCCTCAGCAATCATACCGCCCGGAATAATGCCACCACGTGTAACCATTAGCAATGAATCAAACACCCCTTCCATTTGAGGAATAAGCTTGTCAATTAAACTGTCCACATCGGACCAAGATAGTATCTGTTGTTGTGAATGCTCCTGTTGACGCATTGTTTTTCTCCCTATTGTTTGGTATAACTTAAAATAGTGTAACTTAAAATATCATGGACGCGCGACCACATCTGATAGCCATTATCACAGTTTTATTTTTACTCATTGCGCTACCGTCTTGTCAACGACAATCGGTTAGCCCCGGCGGGTTACCGCCCGGCCCCCCTAGCGGTGGTGGCGGCTCGGTTGGTGTTACCCAACCCACAAACACCCCCATATTCACCCAAGCAACCATTATCCCAGCCTTACCGGTCCAAACTTCGGTATCTACGCCATCTGCCCCTGTGTCGCCGCCATCTGCGCCTATAGGAGGCGGGGCCAGCATTCAACAAACCGTCGT
>CAZLOF010000657.1:0-1657 GCA_964560745.1 uncultured Thermoflexus sp. | reverse complement strand
AACCATCACAACCCCCTCCCGCAGCCGATATTGCTTGCAATGTTAAAGGCGTACACATCGTGGCACAAGGTGAAAACTTATATCGCATCTCTTTGCGTTATCGTATGTCAATGGAAGGACTGGCCCGTATGAATAATATTTGGGATCCGAATTATTTGCGTGTTGGACAACGGCTGCAAACCTTGTCTTGTTACACCGTGCGATCTTATGGTTGGTGGGTATGGGAGCGCGGTCCAGTTCCCCCACCGGCAGTCATCGATTCAGGTATGGTGGGATCGAGCACCTATATCGTGCAACAAGGCGACACCCTCTATCGTATCGCGGTGCGTTTTAACACCACTGTGCGTGACCTTATCATTGCCAATGGCCTGCCAAATGAAAACGTGGCGGCTGGGCAACGATTATTTGTGCCATAAGGTTTAACCCTTTCATCAAACAACAAAATACGCTCGCACAAGATTGTGCGAGCGTTTTTTGTTGTTTGATGAAGGCAAAGCTCTCGCCAAACACGCAGTGATCGCGAATTCGGTGAAAATTTGGTTTCATTTTCACAATCTCTTAGCAGCATACAAAGCATAAATTACAGCATATTTGCTATATACTTATCACTCAACAA
This sequence comes from uncultured Thermoflexus sp., assembly GCA_964560745.1. Taxonomy (GTDB): domain Bacteria; phylum Chloroflexota; class Anaerolineae; order J036; family Brachytrichaceae; genus AQU-03. Next base: position 1,041 of record CAZLOF010000657.1, on the reverse strand, counting down.
CAATTATCAAAGGAGATTCTAATATGTGTGTTCCATTATGCCAACAAAAAATTGCAGAGACCATGCTTAACCGCCGCAATTTCATCAAAACCGTCGGTGCAATCACTGCTGTAGCCGCCGCTGCTAGCCTAGACCAAAAAGCTGCCGCCAGTGTCAACACCGCGCCACAACAGAACATTTCATACAGCAATGTGGTTGACCTTACGCATACCTTACATCCTGATTTTCAAACTTATAGTGGCGAGAAACAAATTGATCTTAAAAAGGTATTTTCGCTTAAAAAAGATGGCTATAACTTAAATGGCTATAACTTGAGCAATGAACATGTTGGCACACATATGGATGCGCCATTTCACTTTTCAGATCGAGACAGCGCCGATGCCATTCCAGCACAAAACTTGGTTGGGGCATTAGCCGTTATTGACATCACCGACAAAACCCGCCTCAATTCTGATGCCCAACTGACCATAGAAGACCTGAAAGCATGGGAACGCAAATGGGGGCGTATTCCCGATGGCGCAGTCGTAGCCATGTATAGCGGATGGGAACGTTATGTCAATTACCCTCAATTCCGCAATGCCGATAGCAAAGGTATTATGCATTTTCCCGGCTTTCACATCGATGCCATCAACTATTTGCTCGAAATGCGCTCGGTCAAAGGGATTATGGTTGATACCTTAAGCCTCGACTATGGCAAATCGGCAGATTTTGCAGTGCATTACAAATGGCTGCCCTCAAACCGTTGGGGGATTGAATGCGCCGCCAATTTAGGCAAATTGCCCGCCAGTGGCGCAACGGTTGTAGTCGGCGGGCCCAAAATTGCTGGCGCAACTGGTGGCCCTAGCCGTGTGCTGGCGCTGGTTTAACCCTAAATCGAAAAGATAGCTGTTGAAAAGCCGTGAGCAGTGAGCTATAACACAAATGTTATAACTCACTGCTCAAAGCTCATGGCTCACGGCTCATGGCTCACGACTCATGGCTTACGACTCATGCTCAGCGCTTCTTCAACATTGGCAAATACACCTTGGTTGCGCCGCCACC
>CAZLOF010000656.1:0-2937 GCA_964560745.1 uncultured Thermoflexus sp. | reverse complement strand
CCGCAAACGCATAACCCTTGGCTTGCTGTGTGTAATTGACGGCATAAGATGAGCCAGCCATCAGCAACAGCAACAGCACAGCCACGGCTGTGCCGAGGCCAAGCCGCCGTGCCAGCCGATAGCTGATCGCCAGCCATAACACCCCACACATGACCGAAAAATAGCGAATCGCAAAAGCGGATGCACCCGCTAACCCCATCCACCCGCCCAATATCAAACGGTGCGCTGGCGGGTCGGTATCGCCATTTTTAAAGGTAATTGCCAACACATTCGCCAAACCACCCTGCCCAAACACCACATTAATGCCTTCGTCGAAATGCAACGGATGTTGCTCAAGCGCAATGAGGCGTAGGGTAAAAGCCAATAATAAGAGCAACAGTGCATACCTCGAAGGTTTAAAAAACCTCGGAGGTATATGAAGCGGTATTTTTAGAATACGCACCTGTCCGTTTTGCGGTTGTGAATTGTCAGCCCGCTGGCGGGGCAAAGTTGGCATTCGCATACAAAATACCCATTATCACCATGAAACCAAACGAACTTGCAACCTTTCTCGACCAATTGGTCAGCCGCCAAATTAAAATTAGCACCATGATCTGGGGCGCACCCGGTATCGGCAAATCGAGCATTGTGGCCCAAACCGCTGCCGCCCACAATATCGGCTTTATCGATGTGCGGCTATCACAATTGGCTCCCACCGATTTGCGCGGGTTGCCAGTGGCCGAAAATGGGCTGTCGCGCTGGTATCCCCCCGAATTTTTGCCGCAATCGGGTCACGGCATCTTGTTTTTAGACGAAATCAACCTGGCCCCGCCTACCATGCAAGGCATGGCGCAACAGCTCATTTTAGACCGCCGCGTCGGGAGCTATGTTGTGCCAGAGGGTTGGTATATTTGGGCGGCGGGCAACCGCAAAGAAGACCGCGCCGTTGTTTTCGACATGCCTGCCCCGCTCGCCAATCGCTTTATACACCTCGATGTCGAGGCCGATTTAGACAGCTTTAAGCACTATGCTCTCACACGCAAACTGCATGAGCATATCATTGCGTTTGTGCTGTTTCGTGCGCCGCTACTGCACAAATTCGAGCCACAACAACCAGCGTGGCCGTCGCCACGCACGTGGGAGATGGCAAGCCTGCTGCACAAAGCCGGGCTAAATGTCGCGCCTGCGGTCGGAAACGCCGCCGCCACCGAATTTAACGCCTTTGTGCGTATGCTGGCCGATGTGCCAGACATGGAGCAGATTATGAATGGCGAAGGCGCAAAATTGGTTTTTCCGGCTGAGCCATCGCTGCGTTATGCGCTTACGGTTGGGCTGGTGGCGCGTATTGTCACCGTCGATCACGCCTTTCATTCGTTTAAATGGCTGACCCAAACCGCCGCGCCCGAATGGGTGCAGATGTTTGCCATCGACATGCTGCAATTGATGCGCACTGACCGCAAACGGATGCGCCAATTGCAACACCGCATTGCTAACGATGCCCAAATGGCCGATTGGATGGATGAATACCAGCACATGATCAAGGTCGCCGCCAACAGCATGCCAGAGGTGTCGCCAACCGTCAGCGCTGAGGTTGATCGGAACGCCGACAGAATGTCGGCGCTTTGAGTCACCCATAACGCCCTCACACCCAATACTGCGCGTCAATCGTCGTTAACGTTTGTTGCGAAAATGTGCAAAAGTCGACATTACTGTGAAAATAGGCACTGACAAAGCTGCGTTCGGGCAAATCGCCTTGCCGATAACCGGCAAGGTCTGGGTAGCTCGAATAGGGCCAATTGGCTAAATGCGTTGCCAAGCCAGCGCGAATGGGGTTTTGGTGGATGTATGTCATGAGCGTGAGCAGATAGCGCTCGTTATTTACCCATTTTGCTTTGCTGTGATCTTGAAACAAGCTTCCATGACGCTCATAACGTTTATTGATTGCTCTGGTATAGCTGCCCAGCAATACCCCCAGCGCACTTTGTGCTGCAAGTGCTTCGGTTTTGATTCGCACTAAAAAATGAAAATGGGTTGGCATAAGGCAATATGCAATAGTGGCAAAATGTGCTGTGAGGTGTTGCCGATATTTGCGTAAAAAATACAGGTAATTTTCGGGTTCACGAAAAACAATTTCACCAGCGTTTGAACGGTTATACAAATGATAGTATTGACCTGTTTCAAAATGCATCTTACTGCTCATTTGGCTAGATCGTATCAGATTTTGTGGGGCGATGACTGAAGCCGAGGCCGAAGCTGGGTAAGGTAGCTTTGCCGCAAGCCGAGGCCGTAGGAGATGCCCAGCAGCTCAAAGCTGCTGGACATCTGACGCACCCCACGATAGGCGGCGCATGAAACCCTGCCCGAGCGAAGCCGAGGCCGTAAGCTGAGCAAGGTAGCTTTGCCACAAGCCGAGGCCGCAGGAGATGCCCAGCAGCTCAAAGCTGCTGGGCATCTGACGCACCCCGCGATGGGCGGCGGATGAAACCCTGCCCGAGCGAAGCCGAGGCCGTAGTTGGGCAACGTAGCTTTGCCACAAGCCAAGGCCATAGGAGATGCCCAGCAGCTCAAAGCTGCTGGGCATCTGACGCACCCCGCGATGGGAAGGGGATGGGCGCTGGCTGGCGTTGAATTTTGGAGATGCGTGAGTGTGATGCAGGGGATATACAATTTACCCCATGACGCATGAAGACGTGTTAGTCCGTATCGCTATGGCTCAAAAAAAAGGTTGGGGCAAACTTGATTTAAGAAGTAAACAACTGACCAGCCTGCCGCCCGAAATCGCTTATCTCACTAACCTCACTGAGTTAGATGTGTCTCACAACCAAATTAGTGTGCTGCCGCCCGAAATCGCTTATCTCACTAACCTCACTGAGTTAGATGTGTCTCACAACCAAATTAGTGTGCTGCCGCCCGAAATCGCTTATCTCACTAACCTCACTGAGTTAGATGTGTCTCACA
>CAZLOF010000655.1:0-2939 GCA_964560745.1 uncultured Thermoflexus sp. | reverse complement strand
GTTTTATTCACCCTACTTTATTAAGAAGATACGCTTTATTCTATAAAAGAGAGAAATTTATTTATGGCAGAAGTAAGCAAAACCCTCGTCGAAATGGTCGACGAACGTCCGAATATCGATAATTCAGAAGCATTTGCCCAATTATGGGACATTTATAGCGCGGCACGCCAGCAATTTGACCAACGCTTTAAAGTGAGCATGGACCCCTGTTGCGCCGACCTTGTGCCCGAATATGAGGGCTTACCCGGCACCGGCGCTCGTGGCATGTTGAGCGTGTGGAGCGGCCCCGAAATAGATTGGTTTGTGCATTCATGGATCGGCAACCCCAAATATAGCTTTACCAATATGCACTTTACGGCATGGCTTGGCCCGCAGGTCAAAGTGCCACATTTGGCAATTGCGCTTGGCACGGTGCCAGATATCTTTTTTTATATTGACTTTATGGCGCGGGCCGACACAACCGTTGACCTTGAACACCTTGATCGATATTATGGGGCCGAGACCAACGATGAATATTTTGCCTTTCGGCGCAACTCCAATATGGTGCAATTTGTTTCACCCAGTAATTATGTGCGCCGCGTCATCAGCGAGAGCGCCATTTGCATCACGTGTCAGCACACCCCCGAAAATATGCAGGCAATTAGAGACATGGTGTTTAAGCGGCTTAATCGTTGGATGAAATGGATTGATGAAGCCCCACCCGTGCCACAAAATGAGCGAGCCGCCTTGGCCGAGCGTGATTTCATTTTGCGCAAAAATAGCGCCGAACGTGACCCCGCTAATGTGATCGGTGACCGATTATTTGGCGTAGAAAAGAAAGAACGCCTCGTGCGCACTTTGTGGGGTGGCGATCGGGTGAGCCAGCGACCTATCTAAATTTGTCTATGGAACTTTTTATCGCCTCGCGCCTTATCGAGCGCATGACCTCAGATGAAATGGCTCGCGCTAAAGTAGTAGAAAGCGTGCTGCCGGCCCTGCGCGAGGCTGCTAGCCAAGCTGATGCCGAGGCGCGGTTTCATTTGCCACACGTCAAAACCTTTGCCGATGCCGGCCTGCTTGGGCTGATTGTGCCGCGTGAATTTGGCGGCATGGGCGGCGGTTTGCGCGACCTGACCGGCGCTGTTTATACTTTGGCGACGGCTTGCCCCAGCACGGCTTTGGCTTATTTTTTTCATTGCAGCAGCGCCAGCCGGGGCTTATTGCCTTTAGAAGGGCTGGAGGCCGGGCTTTTTAACGCGGCTGAAGCCCCGATTGTGCAAGCCTTTGCTCACAAATTGCTGCACAAAATGGGTACAGGCCACAGGTGGCTGGCCAATTTTGCCAGCGAAAGCGGCAAAAGCGAAAGCGCCAATGTCACCATTAGCACCGAAGCCCAAAAAGTAGCGGGCGGCTGGCGGCTGAATGGGGTGAAGTCGTTTGGCTGTGGCACAGGCGTGGCCGATGAATATTTGGTGACGGCCAAATTGGCTGGGGTAGATGGTATTGAGGGCTTGGCGCTGTTTTTTGTGCAGCGCGATGCGGCGGGCGTGAGCGCCCGCGCCCCATGGGAGCCGATTGGCCTGCGTGCCACTGCAACCGATGGCATTGTGTTAAAAGATGTGTTTGAGCCCGATGACTAAGCGCTTGGCATCCCGGGTGCATTTACGCGCATGATGAAGATGAGTCGGGGCAGTTTTGTTGGCAATCAGCTTGCTGTAACGGCGGTGTATTTGGCGGCGGCACAAACAGTGTATGACTATGCCATTGACACGCTGACCAAGATGAAGTTTCAAGACACCGGGCGCTCGATTGCCGAAAGCCCGATGCACCAAGAATTGATCGGGCAAATGACGGTTGACCTTGAAACGGCTTATTTGTGGCAGCGCCGCCAACTTGAGCTTTAGAGTAGCGAGCCGCCGATTTTGCCAAAGCCGTTGGTATTGCGCCAATGGCGCATGGCAAAGGGCGAAATTTGCGAGGCTGCGTTTCGGGTCGGAACCAATGCCTTTAAAGCCTGCGGCACTAGCAATACGACCAATAATGGTCCCATCGCCCGTGCCCTACGTGACCTCAGCATGGGTTTACTACAAGCCTTCCCCGCCGAGCGGGGCCGCCTCGAAGTTGCAAAGATGGTGGTTGATGGGGTTGGGTTTAATTCGTTTGGGGCGAAGTGACAGGGAATTTCTCAGGTTGCGCGGCTAAAATGCGGCTGTCATGCTTGAAATTACTTTTCTTGGCACTGGGGCTGCCTTGCCGATGCGCAAGGGCAGCAATAGCGCTTATCTCATCCGCACCGACACCGCCTGTATTTTGTTTGATTGTGGGCCAGCCATATTGCAACAACTTGATGCTGTGGCAGTTCGCCCAAGTGAAGTAAGTCATGTTTTTATTTCACATCGACATGGTGATCATGCCCTTGGTTTCCCGATGTTGGTCTTGGCGTGGGCCTTAGAGCAACCGCCAGATCGTCCATTGCCAACGATTGTGACCAGTGCATTGACATGGTCATCGCTCGAAACAGTTTTAAAGCATAGCTATGGCGATGACATTGCGGTTAATTGTTTGCAAGCCTTGCCGCGTATTTTGTTGCCCCACGATGTGTCAACCCAACTGACTTTGGCTGACAATATTCATCTGCACACCTACCCAATGAATCATTCGGCTTTTGCACCGGTGTTAGGGGCAAGGTTTGAAATCGGGGCGACGATATTGGCTTTTACTGCCGATACGATGCCGTGCGAAACTATTGTGCCAATGGCAAAAGATGCCGATTTGCTAGTGCATGAAGCCAACTTTAGCGTCATTTTACAACCCGAATTGGCCCAAGGGGCTTATGGGCATAGCACGGCCCAAATTGCAGGGCGTAATGCCCACGCCGCACAGGTGAAACGTTTGGCATTGGTTCACTTGGGTTCGCATTTGCAAGGGAAGGAAGATATTATGTGCGAAGAGGCGCAGCG
>CAZLOF010000654.1:0-2939 GCA_964560745.1 uncultured Thermoflexus sp. | reverse complement strand
GGTAGGGGCAAGCCTAAGACCTGCCCCTACCCTGCAAAACGCTATTTTGCCGTTTAGCGCTGGCCTCATCGCGGCCTTGTCGCCCTTGGGTGTGTGGCTCATCCGTCACCCCGATTTGTTTTTCAATCGCGCTGGGCAAGTCTCTATTCTTAACCCCATCATCAATCATGGTGATTTTTGGGGCACACTGCTGGGCAATATTGGCAAAGCCGCTGGCATGTTTGCCGCGCAAGGCGACCGCATTTGGCGGCACAATTTGTCATTACGCCCGGTGTTTGATGGCTTAGTCGCGCCCTTTTTTCTAATCGGGGTGGTGGTTGTTTTATGGCGGGTGTGGCAATGGCTGCGCACAAGCCCCAACCCACAACACGGCAAAGCCGCGCTTGTGCTCTTAATTTGGCTAGGCATATTTCTCGTCCCCACCATTTTGGCCGAAGATACCCCCCATTATTTGCGGGCGATTGGAGCACTGCCCGCGGCGTGCATCGTGTTGGCAATTGGGCTTGAGACAAGTTTGGCTTGGTTGTCTAAACAAGGCTATCTCATGGGGTTATATTTCTTCACCCGCCCATTTCGCGGCTGGGTAACGCCACCGGCCTTGGCCGCCACATTTGTGCTCGGCATCAGCCTCGTCGGCAGCCGCGCCGATTATTTTGACAATTATGTTAAAAACCCGCTCACCGGCTATTGGCTAGAGTCGCACAATGTGGCCTTGGCGGCGTTAATCAACCAAACACCTCCAAGCACCCGTTTATATCTCGATCAACGTTTAGCCAACGACAACCCAGCGCTACAATTTCTCGCACCGCAAGCCTATGCGCCCAGCACCCAAATCATTGCCGAGGGCAAGGCAATCGTCATCACCCCGACCCAACCCGCGCTCATTATTTTTGACCCCAATCACGATTGGGCCACCCTGCGCAATGCCTTGCCCCACCCGGCCCAATTTAACGCCATGTTGGGGGCTTTGGCACAGGGCGATAAAGACCCACAGCCACGCCGCGCTTTTGTTGGCATCACAGTTGCGCCGGTCACAGCAACGCCCGTGAGCAACAACATTGCCCAATTTGAAGGCGGCATCGAGCTGATATCGGCAAGCACACTCACTCAAAACCCAGCCACCGTCACGCTCATCTGGCGCACCCAGCAACCCATCCGCGAAGATTATGCGGTGTTTGTGCATGTATTGCGGGGCGGAAATCTTATCGCTCAACATGATGGCAGCCCCGCATATGGCCTATTCCCCATGCCCACTTGGCAGGTGGGTGATCAGATTGTCGATCTCCATCCGCTTATGACGCAATCTAACGCCAACACGCCCACCACGGCATTAGACATCAACCCCAGCACCGATCAAATTTTAGTCGGCATTTATCGTCGTAGCGATGGGCAACGGCTCACGATCATCAGCGAAAATAACAAGACGCTTAGAGATTCAGTTATGATTTTCCCCACAAAATGAAAATAGCAACTCAGAGTCGGCCTCAACAAAAATCAGATTCAATCCATTTCGCCAGATCGACTATTTTTCAACCTCTCAACTTAGCCTTCATCATGGCGCTGGCCTGCCTATTTAGCCCGCTGCCCATCATTGCACAAACGCCAGCGCCCACGCCTTCACCCGTGCCCGGCACCCCTATCCTAAAAGAAGATTTTGAGAGTGAATTTGTCAATGACCCACTGGCCTCGTGCGGTTCAGAATTGTGCAAAGTGCCGAAAAACTGGGGGGTGTGGTTTTTGTCGCGCAAAGACACTGATGCCGAAGGTATCAATTTTCAGCCACAATATGACCAAACCCGCAGCCCCAAACGGGTAAAAAGTGGGCTAGGTGCGCAACGGGTTTTTGTCGAAAATAAAACCTTTACCGGCGGCATTTACCGCGCCATTACCGGCCTTACGCCGGGTGCAAAAATTCGGTTTACGGCTTATGGTCAAGTGTGGTCAACCAACGACGACAGCATTTTATCGGCGCGCCCCTCGCGTGATATCAAACTCAAGATCGGCATCGACCCGACCGGCGGCGATGCCGGACGCGCCAACCCGCTAAACGGGCAAGTGGTATGGTCTGCCGAACAAGATGCCAGAGACGACTTTAAACCCTTTAGCGTTGAAATTGAAGCCAAAGCCAGCACCATTTTGGTCTATACCTCGGCCACCATGCGCGATGTGGTGCGGCATAACGAAGTGTATTGGGACGATATGTTAATTGAGGTCTTAAACGCCTCGGCAGCCCTTATACAGCCCACCACACCAGCCCAAGCCAGTGTCACACGTTCAGTCACTGGCATCAAACATGTGGTCAAAGAGGGGGATTCGCTCGCATCCATTGCCCAGCGTTATAACAAAACCGCCGAAGAAATTCGCCAACTCAATCGCCTGAGCAACGACCGCTTGGCATTGGGCCAAGAACTTACAATTGAATTACCGGCTGGGGCATTACCCAGCCAACCGATTACCACCACCACCGCGACATCGGGCACTGTATCGGCCCCGACCTACGGCATTATTTGCGTGTTGGCTTATTACGACAATAACGGCAGTGGCAAACGTGATCGCACCGAAGATTTAGTGCCATTAGTGCCATTTAATGTAAGCTTGCCCGGCACCAATCAGATCATCTTCTCGCACGTAACCGATGGGGTTAACGAGCCAAAATGCTTTTTAAATGTGCAGTCGGGCATCCCTTATATTGTGGCAGCCTCCATCACCCCCAACTACAACGCCACTACCGTGCTCAATGCACAGGTGAATGTGCCATCGAGCGGGCAAGTCGATTTTTATGTCGGTCTACGCAAAGTAAGCGACGGCAACGCCGATAAAAGCAAACCTGCCGCCCCAAGCACAAACACCACCAGCGTCGCCCCCATCCTCGCCAGCATTCTCACCACCGCTATTGGTGCGCTGTTGTTGTTTGGCATCGTCATCATCATCATTTCGCT
>CAZLOF010000653.1:0-2939 GCA_964560745.1 uncultured Thermoflexus sp. | reverse complement strand
GGTTTTGGAGCAGGAAAAGCTGATCACCCTGCTCAAGGAAAAGCGCCAGGCCGTCATTTCGCATGCCGTGATCAAGGGGCTCAACCCAGATACGCCGATGAAGGATTCCGGGATCGAGTGGCTGGGGGAGGTGCCGGCGCATTGGGAAATTCAGCAGAGTCGGCGTCTATTCTTTCAAAGGAAAGACCGCGCGCATTCAGACGATCAGCAGTTAACTGCCTCTCAAAAATACGGGGTGATCCCTCAAGCCGAGTTTATGAAACTTGAGGACCAGAAGGTCATGCAGGTTTTTACCGGAGCCGATATCCTCAAGCATGTAGAGCCCAATGACTTTGTTATAAGCATGCGCAGTTTTCAAGGCGGTATTGAGTGGTGTGGCCATCGTGGCTGCGTTAGTTCAGCATATGTACCGCTGATCCCAACAGCGCTAGTTGAGCCAAGATATTTCAAATTCTTGTTCAAGTCACAAACGTATATCCAAGCACTTCAAAGTACGACGAATTTGGTTCGAGATGGGCAAGCTCTCCGATATGAAAATTTCTGCTTGGTCCCTCTGCCAAACCTGCCAACTGACGAACAACTGGCTATTGCCGATTTCCTTGACGCTGAATTGCAGAAAATCGATAGCCTTTCGTCAGAGGCGGAGAGTGGAATTTTGCTGTTAAAGGAACGCCGCTCCGCCCTCATCTCCGCTGCCGTCACCGGCAAGATAGACGTCCGTGGTTTCGTCGCCGCCCGGGAGGCCGCATGAACGAACAAGCACTGCAGGACTACCTGCTGACGCATTTCCCCAAGGAGGGCGACGCCTGCGAGTGGAAGGAGTTCAAGAATCTGACGCACGCGGTGAGCGGGCGCAAGGGTGACGATATCGCCAGCTATGTTTCGGCCATCGCCAACATGGAGGGCGGGCATCTGGTCGTCGGGGTCGAGGATGGCTCGCTCAGGATCGTCGGCCTCCAGAACCTGGCCGACTACTCGCCCGAGAACCTGCGCCAGCGCCTGCTGGGGCGTTGCACGAACCTCGACTCCGAGGGCTTTCGCGTCGAGCCATTGCTGACCGACGACACACGGAAGACGGTGTGGGTTCTGCACATCCCCAAGCACAAGCCGCGACTTCCGGTGTACGCGCACGACAAGGCATGGCAGCGGCTCGACGACAGTCTGGTCGAGATGCGATCCGAGCGGCTGGACGTGATTCTCGGCGAAGCAGTCGATGTCGTAGACTGGTCGGCCCAGGTTGTGCCGGCGGCAACGCTGGCTGATCTGGATTCCAGTGCGTTGGCGCTGGCACGACAGAAGTTCAAGGAACGACATGCCACCGCTGCCTTTTTCGACCAGATCGACAGTTGGTCGCCCGAGGTGTTTCTGGATCGCGCTAAGCTGACCGCGAACGGACAACTGACACGTGCGGCATTGCTGCTGCTCGGCGGGCCATCGGCCGTCCATCTGCTGTCGCCGCACCCGGCGCAGATCACATGGAAGCTGGAGACGGAAGAACGGTCCTACGAACATTTCGGCCCGCCGTTTCTGCTGACAACCACACAAGTCCTACAGCGTATTCGGAACATCAAGCAGCGGCTGTTTCCGGCGAATCAACTGTTGGCGACCGAGGTGCTCAAGTACGACACGCGAGTCATTCTCGAAGCGCTGCATAACTGTCTGGCCCATCAGGACTACACTCGGCCGGCGCGCGTGCTGGTGACTGAGAAAGTGGATCGACTGATCTTCGAAAACGCCGGCGGATTCTTTGAGGGCCACGCCGAGGATTACTTCACCGGAGAGCGCACGCCGAGCCGTTACCGAAATCCGTGGCTTGCGCAGGCAATGGTTCAGCTGGGCATGATAGATACGATGGGTTACGGCATCCATGCGATGACTATGGCACAGCGACAACGCTATTTCCCCCTGCCGGATTACGGGCGCTCATCGGCCGACAATGTGGTCTTGGAAATTTTTGGCCACACGCTCGACGAGAACTATTCGCTGCTTCTGTTGGAGAAGCAGGATCTGGACATTGCGATGGTCATTCTTCTGGATCGAGTCCAGAAGAGGCTTCCGATCTCGGACAGCGCAGCAGCCTATCTGAGACGGCAAAGGCTGATCGAAGGTAGAAAGCCGAATTTCTATCTTTCGGCATCCGTCGCCGAGTCCACCAACGAGCAGGCGGCCTACACCCGGAACAAAGGGCTGGAAAAAGAGCGGCTGAAGCAGTTTGTTTTGAGCCATCTTCGCCAGTTTCAGCCGACCAGCCGGGAGGATTTAGACAACTTGCTGGCGCCAATGCTACCCGCTGGCCTGACAGACCAACAAAAACGGGACAAGGTAAAAAACCTGCTTACTGAAATGCGGGCCAAGGATGGCACGGTATACAGCGAAGGGCGGGGGCCTGCAGCCGTGTGGCGTCTTCGGACAGGAGTTGGTTAATGCTCGGTGAGGGTTTAACCAACTTTAACCAACTTTAACCAACTCTAGCCAACTCTAGCCAACCACCACTCACATACGGTCATGAGCCTGCACAAAGAGATCGAATTCGAGAACGACATCTGCGCCCATCTAGCCGGCGCGGACTGGCTCTACGCCGAGGGCGATGCTGCTGCCTATGACCGTGCGCGCGCCTTGTTCCCCTCCGATGTCGTCGCCTGGGTGCAGGCCACACAGCCTAAGGCTTGGGAAAGCTTGCAGAAGAATCACGGTGCCGCTGCCGAGGCTGTGCTACTCGATCGCGTTCGTAAGCAGCTCGATGACCGCGGCACGCTTGATGTGCTACGCCACGGCATCGAACTGCTCGGATTACGCCAGCCGCTGGCAATGGCGCAGTTCAAGCCAGCGTTGGCAATGAATCCTGATCTGCAGGCGAAGTACGCAGCAAACCGTCTGCGCGTCATCCGCCAGGTGCGCTATTCGCTGTTCAACGAGAACGCCATCGACCTTGTGCTGTT
>CAZLOF010000652.1:0-2943 GCA_964560745.1 uncultured Thermoflexus sp. | reverse complement strand
CGCTAAAACAACACCAGCCTTATCCACCGGCATCACCTTAAAAAAGCACATATCGGCGGGCAAGTCGGTCAAAGTCAAAATCGTCTCAAAATCTTTTTTCGCCACCGTCGCCAAAATTGCCGATTGGGTTTGCAGTTGCGCAGGGGTGCGTGCGCCGATCACCTGATATTGCGCGACCTCAGTTGCGCCATTCCAGCTCATTGCCAATCGCGTTGTCGATGCCTCAAGCGAAGTCGCGACCAAATCAGGCGCAGCCACAGGCTGGCCTTTCCATGCAAATCGATACGCCCGATACGAGCCACTGCCCGGCGGAAAAGTTGCATCAAATTGTTTTTGCTTGGCGGCATTCACTTCGGTCACCCGATCATTGCCGCCCCAGCTAATCATTCCGCCGCCGCCCGCAAAACGCTGAAAATTGCCCGAATGCCATGACCGAAAATCGGGTGTTTCGCGATATTCCCAAACCTTCGTGGCAGTTTTTGCTACTTCATCCAGCCGATATTCCACCGCTCGCGCATGTTGTGGGGTGCGGCGGTCCCCGTTATCCCACAACGAAACGTTGCCATTGGGCAAACGCCGAATATCGTGCTGATCGGTAAAACCTTCATCACCACCCAAATTAAACTGATTGCGTTTGCCGCCAAAAATCCACATCACCGCGCCAGTGCTGCGGTTTATTTTTAAAATTTGATTGGTGCTGCGCAATGAAATCAGCAAATTACCATCGGTATCAAGCTCAACCGCATTCCCATGCACAAAATCAACCCGTTGCCCCGTCAAAGGCAAGTAATTATCGCTAAACGGAATATGATCAAGCGCCCGCCACTCAAACACCACTTGTTTTTGCGGATTCAGCTCTTGAATAATGAAATCGATCACAATCGCGTCAGGCTTGCCGCCATAGGCCGTCATGTCGTGCGGCAAATCTTGATACGCCATCATCAAGGCGTTGCCATTGGGCAACAATTGAAAATCATGAAAATCGGCCAATAAACCATTGCCCATTTGCCATTCATCAATCACTTTATACGTGTTATCTAACACCACAAATTTGCCAAGCCCGCTGCCTTGCAAATATTGTTGACCAACAAAATAACTCAAATAATCTTTGCCGTTGACCCGCTGCACTTTAAAATCCATAATGATTTCGCCTTCAGGTGCTCTCACCACATACACCGGTTTGGCATTTGAGTCGAGAATATAGCCATGCCGTGTATCGAAAGCAGTATTATTAGAAGTTAGAAATAAAAACTCATTATGAGTAGCCGAATAAGGGACTGTAACAGTAATAACAGGCAATGTTGCCACTTCGGGTCGTGTAATAGCCGAAGTCGTTTGAGTGAGGTTCATTGTCTGTACCATCTCGGTGGGTGCTGGCGATTGCCCCAAGCCAGGCAATGGGCTGGCACTCAATACACAGGTAACAGCCATGCAAAACGATAATGTTAGCGTCAAAGGTTTAGATGTCAACATAATTCAAAACTTTGAATTATCATCAGATACTAAAGCACATTTCAAAATCTCTATCCCAAAGCCACAGGCTAAATGAAAGATGATTTCTCAATACCTTTGCCAATTTGCGATTGCCTGCCCGTGAATTTATTCACGGGCGAGATGGCGAAGGTATTGATTTCTAATTACGTTTTTTTACACCCAACTGGCATAATTAACCTCAATCTATGAATTTATTTATCGGTATCGACGGCGGGCAAACCTCGCTTAAATGCGTCATTGTCAACGAAAGCAACCATATTTTGGGCGAAGGCAGCGGCCCCGGCCTCATTCATTTAGCGGCCCAAGGCAGCCGCGAACGCTATCTCGAATCGCTTACCAGCGCCCTGCACCAAGCATGGGCAATGACCCATTTACCACCACAACCGGTCGCGGCTATTGGGCTAGGCCTGACGGGGGTCGAATTCAATTCACCCGAAGCCGAAATTGTGCGTGGTTTGGTGATGCAAGTGCAAACTGCCGAGGCCATTGCCATCGACAATGATGCCTATAGCGCCTTAATGGGGGCGCACCAAGGTCAGCCCGGCGTTATTGTTATTTCAGGCACTGGCTCAATTGCGCTTGGGGTGAATGAGGCTGGACAACGCCAACGGGTCGGCGGCTGGGGCTGGCTGGTGGGCGATGAAGGCAGCGCCATGGCGATTGGGCGTGACGGCCTCCGCGCCGCCCTCCATGACAATGACGGCAGCGGGCCAAAAACCCAGCTCGCCCAAGCCTTCCTCGATCATTTCAACATTGCTCATTATGCCGATGTTAAACGCAAAATTTACGCCAGCGATTTTGGCGCTCGTGGTTTTGCCGCCCTCGCCACTGTCGTTTCGCAATGTGCAGCAAATGAAGATACGATAGCCTCTGGTCTCATTCAACGGCATGGGGCTGCCTTAGCCACCCAAGCCCAAGCCGTCATACAAGGCTTGCACTTGTCACCTCACCAGCAGAGGGTTGCGCCCATGAGTGGGGCCTTTGCCCACGTGCACGGGCTACAAAACGCATTCACAGCCACCCTTGCAACCATTCAACCCAGCGCCGTCGTCACCTCACCCGCCCAATCTGCCCTCATGGGTGCGGTATTTATGGCTCAAAAAGCATGGCAAACGAAACATCAGGCGGTCTAAATGCAACCCATTTCGCAAGAAACCTTCAACTATCTCAACCAAGACCCATTCAAAAATATCGTTTTGCTCAAAATGCTACAGGCCTACCCCAATGCCATCACTTGCCATCGCGTAAATGATATACGCGGGCATGGCCTATTGCTCTTATTACAAACCCGCGCCTCAAGTTACGACCGCAAAACCTACCCCAATACGCACTATGTCGTGTTAATGTCGAGCAGTAACGCTTGGGCGGCAACAGCCCTTGCCGCCTATATCCCCACCAACCAACCGCTTATTTTTAAACTCAACACCGAGCACGACCACACGGCATTGG
>CAZLOF010000651.1:0-2944 GCA_964560745.1 uncultured Thermoflexus sp. | reverse complement strand
CGAAAGACTTTGGCAGCAATCAAACGCTCAAAGAAAGTCATTTCACCTTACGATTGAGGAGCTTTTCCAATGTCAGACGACGTAAAAGATTTAGTAACGAGTACCGAGAAAGATATGCAAAAATCGCTAGAAGCGATGGAAAATGATTTTCATAAATATCGCACTGGACGTGCCTCTACCGGCTTGGTAGATAAGCTACCAGTTGAATATTATGGGACTTGGACACAACTTCGCGAGTTAGCACAAATCACGATTCCAGATGCAAAAACAATCGCCATCAGTCCATTCGATAAAAGTTCGCTGAAGGCAATAGAAAAAGCAATTCAAGATTCACCCGATTTGAAATTGACGCCACTCAACGACGGCAAAATCATTCGGCTTAATATCCCGCCGCTCACACAAGAGCGTCGTCGGGATCTGGTAAAACTTGTTCACAAACGCATCGAAGAAGCCAAAATATCAATTCGTAATTACCGACGCGAAGCAATGGATATGCTGAAAGACTTAGAAGATGAGGATATGATCAGCGAAGACGATCACAAGCGCGGCAAAGAAGAAATTGATAAATCGACACAAAAGTATGTGGCAAAGGCTGATGAAATGGGTGCGCGTAAAGAACGAGATATTATGGAGATGTAACAAGGCATGGCAACCCCCGCAGCAACAATCGATCCTCTTTTCAAACGTGTCGCATCACGCATTAGTTCAGCGATAACACCAGCCTCGGCAATCCCGCAGACAACAGCATTGCGGGTGCCTAACCATATCGCCATTATTATGGATGGCAATGGTCGTTGGGCCAAAAAGCGTAATATGCCACGGTTGGCCGGGCATCGCGCTGGTACGCAAAACTTACGCCGCATTCTAAGGGCCTGTGTCGAGCAAGGCGTAAAGGTGCTAACACTCTACGCATTCTCAACCGAAAACTGGTCGCGCCCTGAAGATGAAGTGAGTGGGTTGATGGCGATCTTAGATGGCGTGTTGCAGCGCGAGATTGACGAGCTTGACGAAAATGGCGTGCAAATTCGGCACATTGGGCGGCTTGAGCGTGTGCCAGAGCAATTGCAAGTCGGGATTCGTGATGCCATTGAGCGCACTAAAAATAACAATCGCCTCATTCTTAATGTGGCCCTCAATTATGGCGGGCGCGCCGAGATTGTGGATGCCGTGCGTGAAATGGTGAAAAATGGGATTCATGCAGATGCCATTAGCGAAGAAACCATTAGCCAACATCTCTATACCGGCAATTTAGCTGACCCAGAATTAATTATTCGCACCAGTGGCGAGCAACGGGTCAGCAATTTCCTCATTTGGCAAGGGGCCTATTCAGAATATTACTTCACCGATATTTATTGGCCCGATTTTGATGAAAAAGAATTGGTCAAGGCTATTGAACATTACAATCGACGCGAGCGCCGATTTGGTGGTGTTCAGGCTAAAGTGTGAATTTGACCATTTTTTCAATCCTTATTGTTGTAATCTACTACAATCTCTATTAACAAACATGCTTGCCCCAAATTTTTAGCTTTTCTAAAAATTTGGGGCAAGCAATACTAAGATCGATTTAAAAATGCGGTTTTCGCCGATTTCGCTATCTCTGCATCGGCATTTCCTCAATTTTTATCGTTTCTTAGTATATATTAAGCCAATCGAGTATTTAGTTTACAAACAAAAAACATCTTCTCAAAAAACGGTGGTAATTTAAAAAGACGTAATGCCGAAACCACTATCTCTCTATCCCCTACGAGGGTAGGGAGGTAGTGATTTCGGCGAAAACTTTTTTACCCCTTTATATTGAGAAGATATTCGCTTTGTTTGAAAATCGTTTGGCGGGAGATTTAAAGTAGATGTTGAACCGATTTACAACCCGTTTATTTGCCTCTTTTGCCTTTGTAACTAGCCTGCTATCCACATATCCCCCCCCAATCACACAAGCTGAAACTGAAACCCCACAATACATTCAAGAAAGCGCCAGCGCAGTCTCTGTAGGCGGTATTCACACTTGCGTGTTGACCACCAGCGGCGGGGTGAAGTGTTGGGGCAACAATGACCTTGGGCAATTGGGAACCGGTGATCTTAACTCGCGCAAAACGCCCGCCCAAGTGGTAGGCCTCACAAGCGGCGTAATTGCGATTGCGGCAGGGGGGCGACACACTTGCGCCCTGCTCAATACCGGCAAGGTAAAGTGTTGGGGCGAAAATGGGCGTGGGCAATTGGGCGCAAACTTATATGACAGCCCCATCCCCACCCCAACCGATGTGCATAAACTCACCGATATCGTCGCCATTGCAGCGGGTTATCATCACACTTGCGCCCTAAACAATTTAGGTGGGGTGAAATGTTGGGGGTCAAATGCCCAAGGCGAATTAGGGGATGGCACCCAAATTGACCGCCGCGCCCCAGTTGCCATTCCCAATTTCCCACGCGGGGTCAAACAGTTATCGCTCGGCGATGAATTATCGTGCGCCACCACCACACTCGGCACGGCCAAATGCTGGGGCTTTGTCGAGGGGGCCGATGCCACTTATGGCGGGCTGCATCTCGCCCCACACGATATTATTGACCTTGGCTCAGACGAAGTGCGCGAAGTGGCAGTGGGCTATAAACAAAGCTGCGCCCTAATTGCCACTGGCAAAGTAAGATGTTGGGGTATCAACATTTTGGGCGAAATAGGCGATGGCACACGCACCGATCATGGGGTATTAACAGCCACCATTAATGTGGCTGGGGCGACCAGCGTTGCAGCAGGACGGCATTCAACCTGCGCCATTATTAACGCCAATGGGGTGAAATGTTGGGGCACAAACTGGTCTGGACAGTTGGGCAATGGGCAAATGGGCGAATGGAGCACCGCAGTTGATGTCATCAACTTAGGGGCAAGTGCCCGCCAAATTGACATCAGCAATTACATGGCGTGGGAGGTGGATGAAGCCAATCCATTGAC
>CAZLOF010000650.1:0-2948 GCA_964560745.1 uncultured Thermoflexus sp. | reverse complement strand
GTCTAATGCCGTTAATAATGCGGCATTACTACCAGCGCCAGCGGCTGGGGCACTGCTGCTGGGCGAATTACCCGCTGGGGCGGCATTGCCGCCACAACCCACCAAAACCAATGTGCTGGCTGCGATCAAGCTCACTATTTTTAAAGTTGTCATTGCTGTTAGTCTATCGCGGTTAGCTGCATTTGACAATCTTTAAAGCCTCAGCCACATCACAATTTTCAAAAATTTTACGGGCACAACACCACATGAATATATTTAGGGCCATGCACCCCCACCGTCAAAGTCATTTCAATATCGGCGGTGCGGCTGGGGCCACTGATAAACACTAAATTGCTGGCATCTTGCGTTACGGCGGGGTGCGCGGCAAAAAATGCCGCCATCGTCGGGTAAAGCTGATTGATCGGCAACAAGGCAATGTGCGTCATCGGCAGCAATGAGGCCAAGCGCGGGCGAGTTGGGCTGCTAATCATGGCAAGGCTGCCGGTATCGGCCAAACCCGCCGAAGCGCCCGTTAAGCCCACCCGCAACTCACCCAGCGCCGCCAATTTTTGCTTGCGACCGATATCATCAGTAGGAATGCGATGGTCGGCACGACGAATACCGGCCTTATGCAAGGCATAGGGCAACCCAGCCAACGGCAGTTCAGCGTCATCCCACGCCAAAATTTCATTGCCGCCCAATTCCTGAATCAGGTCTACCACCAAATCCACCGCCGCAAAATCGTTGGCCGGTCGATGAATTTTGGCACCGACGGTTTCCATATCGCGCTGAAAACGTTGGCTCATGGCGGCATAATCGCTGCTGGGTGCGGCTTCGCGGGGTGGAATGCTGGCGCGAGCCATCGGCAACACGCTGGTTTTTAGGCTACTGCGAATACGATCAAGGACAATTTGTCGAGAGTCTTGCATGGGTAAATGGGTAAATGGGTGAGTGATTGAATGCAATCACTTATTTTCTGTTTTTAAATTGTTCGCTGAATGACTTAGCCGCAAAAGGAGGGAAATCGCGGTGATCGGTCCAGCCTGAAAGCGGCGGCGGCAATTTGTTGAGCCAACCACCATTGCCCTGCATTTTTGCCAACATACGTGCGCCAAAGCCCGAGGCTTTAATCGCAAATTTAAACAAGGCTGGCTTGGTCGCCACAAAGCGATACATCGGCAAGCCCATTTTTACCCATGCTGGGGCCAAGCCCTTTTCATGGCCTTCTTCGCGCAATTTCAGCAACATGCGCGGGATGTCGATACGCACGGGGCAAACCTCTTTACATGCGCCACACAAACTGCTGGCATGTGGCAATTCGGCCCAAGGGCCAATGCCGCGCAAACCCGGTGTAAGCACCGCCCCCACTGGCCCCGGGTAAACGCTGCCATAGGCATGACCGCCAATTTGCTGATAGACAGGACAAGCATTTAAACAGGCCCCGCAGCGAATACAATACAAAATTTCGGCCAGCTCAGTGCCAAGCACTTTGCTGCGCCCATTGTCTACAATGACAACGTGCAGCGCATCCGGCCCGTCGGCCTCGCCAGTCGTTTGCGATTTACGACGCGGGCCGGTGAGCAAATTGGTGTAAACCGACAACTTCTGCCCGGTTGCCGAACGCGCCAACACTTGCAACATTACACTCAAATCATCCAGCGTCGGCACAATGCGCTCAATCCCCATCAAGGCCACATGCACCCGCGGCGCGGTGCTGGTCAATCGCCCATTGCCTTCATTTTCAACCAACGCAATGGTTCCGGTCTCGGCCACGCCAAAATTGACCCCCGTGATGCCCATATCAGCCACCAAAAACTCTTGGCGCAATTTTTCGCGCACATGCCCTACGATCACAGATGGGTCGTGTGAAAGTGGAATTTTGAGTTTGTCGTGCAGCAAATCGCCCACCTGCTCACGAGTGTAGTGAATGGCAGGCGCGATAATGTGTGAGGGCATTTCGCCCGCTTCTTGCACAATCCGTTCGCCAAGATCGCTCTCCCAAACAGTGACACCCATTTCCTCAAATTCATGATTCAGATGCATTTCCTCACTGACCATGCTTTTGCCCTTCACGACTGTTTTTATGTCATACTGTTTCGCCAGTTCCAAAACAATGCGGTTGGCATCGGCGGCATCATCGGCAAAATGCACATGTCCGCCCATTTTCTCGACATTGGCGGCAAATTGCTCTAAATAATCGGCCAATTTGCTAATGGTATGGGCACGAATGAGACGGGCGCGATCACGCACCCCATCCGCGTCGGGCAAACTCGCCAAGGCATTGATGCGCAACCCGCCCAATTTTGAGGTTGTGCGTGTCAATGCCACTTTCAATTGCTCATTATTTAGGGCATCTTCGACGCGGTCGTAAAAAGTAACGTTACTCATCTATAAAGTGGAAAGTGCAAAGTGCAAAGTGCAAAGTAGAAAGTAGAAGTGCTATCTTTTTACTTTGCACTTTCCACTTTGCACTTTCACTTTTGCGCTAAAATTTCGGCTAAGTGTTTGGTTTCGATGGCTGTGCCGCGACGATGAAGGCCGCCGCCCATGTGCAGCAAACAACTGACATCGCACCCTACCACCGTGCTAGCGCCAGTCGCTTCAATGTTGTCGAGCTTACGGTTGAGCATTGCGCCCGAAATATCGCTCATTTTGACGGCAAACAACCCACCAAAACCACAACATTCGGTTGCGCCATTCATCTCCACAATCTCAACGCCAGCCGTCTCATTCAACAGTTTCCGCGGGGCCTCGGTTACTTTTAACCCACGCAACAAATGACATGATGGATGATAGGTCACTTTTTGGTTGGCAGTTGCGGTTTTACTAGCGCTTAATGCCACATCGCCAATTTGAGTGACGCCCAATACATCGACCAAAAATTGTGAGAACTCATAGGTGCGGGCGGCAATTTGCTCGGCCAAGGGGCCATAATGTGCATCGGCGGCTAAAATCGCTGGGTAATGATG
>CAZLOF010000649.1:0-2958 GCA_964560745.1 uncultured Thermoflexus sp. | reverse complement strand
CTATATGATCTTTGGGTGCAGAGGCAAAGCCCCTGCGCCCAAAGATCATATAGTGATTTCGACATTACATCGTTCAGGTTTACAAATCTTTACAAAATATGATAGAGACTTTACAAGGCATTTATCGTGTCTTTTTAATTGCAAACTAAGATAAGTCTCATGTAATCTACACCTTTTGCCGTATGGAACAGGGTTTAGATATTTTGAATTGATTCATATTTCAAAATCATTATCTATTATCACAAGGAGGTTTTGCAACTTTTGGGGTTGCGTCAATCATATTTAGCATTATTAAGCATGAAGGCATTAAACCATAAAACAATCTTTAAAATCTTCAGACCACTTATTTATTATAAAAAAAAATCAATCAAAGGAGAAAAATCTCATGTCAAAATCTAGAGCAGAAGAATATTGGAAACGAAACATTCGCCTGATCGCCATTTTGTTGGTGATCTGGTTTCTTATCTCCTACGGTGCAGCCCTCATTGCGCCAGCCCTCAACAACATCGTCATTCTCGGCTTCCCACTCGGTTTCTGGATGGCAAGCCAAGGCTCACTCATCGGGTTTGTATTGCTGATTTATGTTTACGCCAAGCAAATGAACAAAATGGACGACGAGTTCCATGTATCTGATACCGATGTAAAACTAACGAAAACAGAAGAAAAAGTCAAGATTCGCAAGAACTAAATTTCTCTAGTCAAAACAGGAGACATACAAAATGGCAGCAATATCATCAGGTGGCGACAACAGCATCTTCCAAAGCAAGTTAGTCCGCTATTACGGCATGTTCACGTTAGGCTTTTTGGCACTAACGGTTATTATTCTCTTGCTCGAAATCAGCGTTGGCTTGCCCCAACAACTGATCGCCGGCATTTACATGGTGCTCACCTTCGGCTTGTACGCCGTCATCGGCATTGCCACCCGCACCAAAGCCCTCGACGAATATTATGTGGCTGGTCGCTCAGTGCCCGCCGTGTTTAACGGCATGGCAACGGGCGCAGACTGGATGAGCGCCGCATCGTTCATCAGCATGGCTGGCACCTTGTGGGGCATTGGTTACGACGGTATGGCCTACATCATGGGCTGGACCGGCGGCTATGTGTTGTTGGCGCTGTTATTTGCGCCTTATATCCGCAAATTCGGTCAATATACCATCCCCGACTTCGTTGGCGCTCGCTTCGGCAGCAACTCAGCCCGTGTGGTTGCAGCCGTCATGGCCATCATCGTCAGCTTCACTTACGTTACCGCCCAAGTGGTAGGCGTAGGCTTGGTGATGCAGCGTGTGTTGGGCTTAGACTATGGCGTCGGTGTCGTGCTTGGTCTCGGTGGTGTGCTATTCTGCTCATTCTTGGGCGGGATGAAAGCCGTCACCTGGACCCAAGTCGCCCAATACGTGATCTTGATTGTGGCCTATTTGGTTCCGCCTATCTTCATGGCGGTTCAACTCATGGGCAACCCCATCCCACAAATTGCCTACGGTCAAGCCCTCAGCGAAATTAACCGCCTTGAAACAGAGCAGAACATTGCGAAGAAATATATTACACCGTTTAATGAACCTTTGAGCAACGCCGGGGCTATTGCCGCCATCAACCAAGCCAATGGTTTCTTCGGCACCAAATTAGGAACCCCAGCCCCCGTCGCCATTCCATCGGCTGCCGCCCCAGAATTGGGTGACTGGCGCAATACCCCATGGGATTTCTTGGCCCTCACCTTCTGTTTGATGGCCGGCACAGCTGGTTTGCCCCACATTCTCATACGCTTCTACACCGTGCCAAGCATCAAAGAAAGCCGCCGCAGTGTGTTTTGGTCACTCTTCTTCATCTTCTTGTTGTATGTTACTGCGCCTTCCTATGCCGCCCTCTCACGTTTAACCATTCTCAAAAACGTCGTAGGGTTAGGTTTGGTCAAAGACAAAGCCGCCAATGGACGTGAAGTAACCAGCGTAGTTGGCTCAGATGGCAAACCACTGGCTTGGGTCACCAAGATGTCATCCATCGGTTTGATGAGCATTAACGATGCCAACACCGACGGCAAATTGCAATTCAGCGAGTTGACCATCAACAACGACTTGATCGTGCTCAGCACCCCTGAAATTGCTGGTTTGCCCTACACCATCTCAGCCTTGGTGGCTGCTGGTGGTTTAGCCGCCGCCCTCAGCACCGCTGACGGTTTGTTAGTGGTCATTGCCTCTTCGATTGCGCACGACATCTACTTTAAGACAGTGAACCCCAAGGCCAAGCCAACCACCCGTATGAATCTTGGGAAGGGCATGATTGTGGTGGCTGCCGCACTGACCGCATTGTTAGCCTTGCCGCAATTGGCGTTGGTGGCGCAAATGGTGGCGTGGGCGTTCTCACTCGCCGCCTCCACCCTCTTCCCCATCGTATTGCTCGGCATCTTCTGGAAGCGTGCCAACTTCCAAGGCGCAATGGCAGGCATGGTCGGTGGCTTGATTGCAACCCTATGGTATTTGGTGAATAACTACCTCAACCCAGCCAACAACATCATGGGGCTCAGCCACTTGTCATCGGGCATCTTCGGCATGATCGCCAACTTTACCTTGATGATCATCGTGTCGTTGCTCACTGCACCACCACCCATTGCCATTCAAGAAATGGTCGATCAACTGCGCAACCCCGTCGGCGAAATGTCTGAGGGTGGCGAAATGATTCGCCAGCACTAATTCAGTTCAGGGTTAAGGGTTGAGGGTTGAGAGCGGAAATCTCTTAACCCTCAACCCTTAACTCTCAATGCCTCAATTCACACACACACGGCGGTTATCCAATAGACAAACTTAAAATACCAATGTGTGTGCCGCGCAAGCGGACCGCCAAATTTTGTGATTGAGGCAGTAAAATAGGCGGTAATGGTGATCATGTTGTTTCGCCATTACCGCCTATTTTTTATTGAGCGGCCTTATACTACGCACAGGCAAAAATTGAGAGACTGCCGATGTC
>CAZLOF010000648.1:0-2959 GCA_964560745.1 uncultured Thermoflexus sp. | reverse complement strand
CAAGTCCGCTTTCCAAGCGGCCGCTATGCTTTTGCCTTCTCGATCTAGTAGTCCCTCAAATGCCAGCGGCGAAAATTCTTCAGATGAGAAGCGTAACGAAGAAGAGCCCCTCCCCCCGTGCCATCGATTTGTTTTCGGGCTGCGGCGGTCTCTCACTCGGCCTGAAGCAGGCCGGCTTTCGGGTGATCTCTGCAATCGAGATAGATCCTGCGGCCGCTCAGACTTACGAAGCGAACCACGGCATGGGAGTTGTAGAATTAGCCGATATTAGGCAGGTCTCTGCCAGGGGGTTGATGCGAAAGCTGAAGCTTCGCCCGGGGCAACTTGAGCTATTGGCAGGTTGCCCTCCGTGCCAAGGCTTCTCGACTCTTCGCACGCGGAACGGCGCCAAGCGCAATCGCGACCAGCGAAATGACCTTGTTAGGGAAATGCTTCGTTTCATACGCGCTTTCCGACCGAAGGCGGTAATGATGGAAAACGTACCAAAGTTGAAAGGCCGAAAGCCTTTCGTAGAACTCTGTACTGGACTCAAACGCTTGGGCTACAAAGTCACCCATGATGTGAAGGATGCCTCCATCTATGGGGTTCCTCAACGTCGAAAGCGGCTCATCCTCCTCGCAGGGAAGGGATTTCAAATCGAATTCCCCAGGCCGGCAAAGGCGATTCCGTCAGTGCGAAAGGCAATTGAGAATCTGCCAAAGGCTGGCAAGAGCGGCGACGCACTTCACGACCTCCCCGAGCGGCGCTCGCCGAGAATCGCGAGATTTATTCGCGATATCCCTAAGGACGGAGGGAGTCGTACCGATTTGCCCGCGCGGCGGCAGTTGTTGTGTCACCGGAAGCATGATGGCTTCTACGATATCTATGGCCGTATGGCTTGGGACGATGTTGCTCCGACTATCACAAGCGGCTGCTTCAATCCCTCAAAAGGCCGATTCTTGCACCCTCGGGAAAACCGCGCGATCACTATGAGAGAAGCCGCGTTATTGCAAAGCTTTCCTAAGGGTTACAAATTTGATGTGTCTGCCGGGAAGGAGGCCATCGCGCTAATGATTGGAAATGCTCTCCCTCCTGAGTTAATTCGCCGCCAAGCGCTGCAAATATCGGCCGCGCTCAGAAATCACTAAGCGCTCGGTTACAGCGAGATGGTTGATGTCTTCTCGAAAGAGCAGAGATCTGCTGTCATGTCGCGCGTGAAAGGCCGCGGCAACAAAGCGACTGAATTGAAGCTCATAGCGATCTTGCGCGAGCACAAGCTGTCAGGATGGCGTCGAAACTCCCAAATTGTTGGACGCCCTGATTTTGTCTTTAAAACCGCCAAGCTTGCCGTGTTCGTCGATGGCTGTTTTTGGCATGGATGCCCGATTCATGGCAGTGCTCCATCCAGCAATAGTGAATTTTGGATGACTAAACTTACAAGAAATAGGGAACGAGATCGGTTCGTTAACAAGAGTCTACGCAATCGAGAATGGAAGGTCATTCGCGTGTGGCAACACGAGCTTCACGATCCGCAAAAAGTAGCCCGTCGAATTTCTCAAGCACTTAGCCATAAGCCGCAGAATTCACGCATAAAATGTTAAAGTGCCGTCATCTTTTTCAATTCAGCCTTCACTGAATTAACAAAGATCGCCTCATTCGATGGTCGTAGAGGGCTTAGACCAAAATGTGGATAAGGTCTTCGCCGTGGCCGGAAGTACTGGCGTAGTTGATCATGATTGGAGTTGGAGCATAGGCCACTTAGCCGCACGTTAGTTCCCATATCGTCCATCAAACCCACGAAGGCCCTGCCAAGAACCTTGTCCAAAGCCCCGCCATAGAACTTGCACTCCCATCCCGCAACAAGACTTGCTGACGGCGGGTCATCTGGTTGTTGTCGACAAGCCTCGGCGTCTTCGTGCCGAACAATGCACACATCGACCTCATGCATCATCCCACTAGCCCCCGTAACCTCGATACCCGTATGGACTTCGAACGCGCGGCCATTGATCTCAAAATACGCAAAGCCATAATTGTAGCGAGTTGAATGGATCTGACCAGGCCCGCCTCGAAATATGAACGGTTCTGGAGCTGCCACAATTCCTCTGAGAGCGGGAATTACGCCAAGTTCTTCAATGGCACGGAGGCAAAGACCAAATACGTAAGCTTCATACGCCTTCTCTGCGACCCAATGGACTAGGTGGTAGTTGCCCGGACCTGCTGGATGATTGAGGAGATCATCAATTGCGTTTTCCAAGTCCTGTAGTGTTGGCATTTCTATTCCTCGAAGGAAACCAGCTGCTTAATCCGCTGCAACCGCGCTTGTTGCTCGTCAGTAAACTCGTGTGCGGGCGCTACTAGATTCTGCAGATCAGGCTTAAGAGGTTGAGACCGTCCTTCTGTCCTTTGCGTTTCCGTCTGCCCCGCAATCGCAATGGTCTTATCGGCACCGACTCTTTCGCTCAAACCTTTAGCGGGAGCTGACGTTTCTGAACTACTGCGCTGATCTACAGCTGCTCCTCGGAAGTTTTTTGCGGCGGATTGAATGAATAATGGCAATTCGATGTAGTATGCTCCGAGGACGTCGACTGCCAAAGTTAAAGCCTCTTGGTCAGTCAAAGCTTCTTTTCGTCGAAACTTGCGGGATCTTCTTAGAGGACCGTCGGAGACTTCAGTGTCTTTTCCTAAGTCGATTGCCTCTTGGATCTCTTGCGACAGCTCCGGAATTCGCTCTCGTACCTTAGTTAATAGGCGTGCAAGTGCCTCAAGCGAAGAATATTCAAGATCTGCCATGAAGCTCCCCGTACTTGTTTCATCATTCTAAGTACAACCTTCGGGTGCTGTCATCGGGATCTGTGAATTAATTTAGCTCCTCCGTCGCATCGATACCGATCTGCTCACTGACTAATCGTCTGAAATCAAGACTACGGCAACGTCACCTTCACCAGCTTCCCGCCCCGCACGTCCACCCGCTTCATCATCG
>CAZLOF010000647.1:0-2977 GCA_964560745.1 uncultured Thermoflexus sp. | reverse complement strand
ATCTATGCCTCAAAGCTACGTTTTGAGGCATAGATAGTGAAATCGGCCTTTCATCATTTAGGAACTTACGCTATTAAGAAAATACTAGACAGGTATAATTTACCTCCCAAATTTACCCATTTATTAAAAGGTTTGACAAAATGGAAGCGACAACTGCTAATTCTTATACATTTAAGGCCGAAGTAAAGCAACTTTTAACGATTTTGGCACATTCTTTATACAAAGAACGCGATATTTTTTTGCGTGAGCTGATCTCGAATGCCTCTGATGCACTGACACGCATTCAATTTGAAATGCTGACCAACCGTGAGGTATTAGATGTCGATGCTGAGTTAGCAATTCGTATCGAAACCCCCGACAACAAACAAGATGACACCGATGCATCAAATAACGAGGCAAAAGATACCCCCAAGGTGCTCATCATCCGTGACAGTGGCATTGGCATGACCCGTGCAGATTTAGAACGTAACCTCGGCACCATTGCCCAATCGGGCGCACGCGATTTCTTATCAAAATTAGAGACCGGCAAAATTGAACCCGGCGACATGATCGGGCAATTTGGCGTTGGTTTTTACTCGGTGTTTATGGTGGCCGAAGAAGTACGTGTGATCTCGCGCAGCCACCATCTCAACGAAAACACCGCCTATGCATGGATATCGGATGGCAGCGACCAATTCCGCATTGAGCCAGCTACCAAAGCCGATCGCGGCACCGAAATTCATATTACGCTAAAAAAAGATGCGGAAGAATATGCCCAAGCATGGAAATTGCGCCAAATCATTAAAAAACATTCCGATTTTGTGCGCTTCCCTATTTTTATTGGCGATGAACAGGCCAACCAGCAAACCTCGTTGTGGCGCAAAAATGCCAGCGAGGTTTCGGCAGATGACTACAAAAAGTTTTATCAACAACTCACCTATGATTTTGAAGAGCCGCTGACCAAGATTCATTTCTCGTCAGATGCACCGGTAAACGTGCGGGCCTTGCTATTTATTTCAAACAAACGCGAGAAAACCATGATGTCGGCCCGCAAAGAGCCGGGGGTCATGCTCTATTCGCACAATGTGCTTATTCAAGAATATTGCACCGACCTACTGCCAAAATGGCTCAATTTTGTCGATGGCGTGGTCGATTCGGAAGATTTGCCGCTAAATGTTAGCCGTGAAACGGTGCAAAACAACCGTGTAATGAAGCAACTGGCCAAAACCATTCGTGCGCGTGTGCTGCGTGAATTAAAGAGCATGGCCGAAAAAGATGCTGACAAATATACAGCATTTTGGAACGAATACGGGCGTGCCATCCGTGAGGGCATTGCCATTGACCACGAAGCCAAAGATGAGACCATGCCATTGCTGCGCTATGCTGCCTCAAAATCAGATGGCAAATTGCTCTCGCTCGAAGATTATGTTAAGCAAATGGCCGAGGGCCAAAACGAGCTTTATTATGTGTTGGGTGATGACCTCAAATCAGTGGCCCATAGCCCCCACCTCGACCCTTTCAAGGTCCGCGATTTACAAGTGCTGTATTGGATTGATCCGCTCGATGCCTATATTGCCCCGATGTTAAATGAATATCAGGGCAAAAAATTCCGCAACATCGATGACCCCGATCTAGAACTGCCACCCATCGCCGATAAAGATGAGCCAGAAAATAAGGAGAATGATTCAGTTACAGATGCCGATTTTGGCATTTTGATCTCACGCATCAAGCAAATTTTGGGCGATCGTATCGTCGATGTGAAAGCCTCAAAAGTGTTGAAAGACAGCCCAATCCGTTTGGTTTCGCCCAAAGATGATATGGATCGTGAACGCGGACGTTTGAATCGCTTTTTTGACCGCGACTATAAAGTGCCGAAAAAATTGGTCGAAATTAACCGCACCCACCCCATCATTACCGACCTCGCCAAAACGCTCAATAACCCACTCGGCAGCGAACTGGTAGACCTGAGCATCGAGCAGATGTATGACAGCGCCCTGGTGCAAGAAGGGCTACACCCCAACCCTGCCGACATGTTGCCGCGTATTCAACGCCTCATGGCAATGGCGCTCAATCGCGAAGGGTAATTAAAAAAATAAACGCGACTCAATCCATCAATATTTTTTTGCTAAAAGGCCGATTTCACGATTGATCTCCCACAGCTACGTTGTGGGAGATCAATCGTGAAATCGGCCAAACCTTTTCCCTGCGCTACGTAACAACGCCGACACGACGATCTGAAAAATTAGCTTAAATTCTGATCATAGCTCCCAAAATCTACACCCATACTGAACAAATGTTCTACAATTAATAAAAGGGACTTAATGCGCGTCAGGTGACGCGCAACAAATAATAAGGAGAAAAATGAGTGGTGTAAGAGTATTGGTCGGTACGCGCAAAGGCGCATTTATTTTGACATCAGACGAAAAACGTCAACAATGGGATGTGAGTACGCCACATTTTCCGGGCTGGGAAATGTATCACCTCAAAGGCTCGCCCGTCAACCCCAATCGCATTTATGCTTCACAATCGACCGGTTGGTTCGGCCAGCTCATTCAACGCTCAGACGATGGTGGCAAAACCTGGCAACCCGTCAGCAACGAATTTAAATACGAAGGCGAAATTGGCACACATCAATGGTATGACGGGACCCAACACCCGTGGGAATTTAAGCGCGTGTGGCATCTTGAGCCATCACTAACGGATGCTGATACGGTGTATGCCGGGGTCGAAGATGCCGCCCTATTTCGCTCGACCGATGCTGGGCAAACATGGCACGAGTTGGCCGGCCTGCGGGCCGCCAAAGGCCACCTGTGGCAACCCGGGGCCGGTGGCATGTGTTTGCACACCATTCTGCTCGACCCCAGCGACCCCAAGCGCATCTTCGTCGCCATTTCGGCGGCGGGGGCTTTTCGCAGCGATGACGCTGGCGAAACCTGGCAACCCATCAACAAGGGCCTTGTTTCGCCCTTTGAATTGCCCGACAGCACCGCCGAAGTGG
>CAZLOF010000646.1:0-2989 GCA_964560745.1 uncultured Thermoflexus sp. | reverse complement strand
TACAAAGGGTTGCCGGTTTATCTTTCACCATTATTGGCTTATTTAGATTCGCATTTTGCCTTATCTTAATTTGCGTTAAAAGCACAGGGTCGTAAAAATGATGTTTGCATTGGAAAACCCAGAAAACTATCGGGGTGGCAAAGCTTTTTCTAATTTTGAGTGTCATTACCTCATATAAAACAAACTTGGCTTATCACATGCCGAACATAGATAAGACCAAATTCCTATTTATTTTATAAATGTAAAGCGTAGAATGACATAATATCATGAAGTTGTCATTGCCGCTCGATCGTCTCTATCAGCAAAAAAAATCCAAAGACAAATCCATCTCACAACTTCCAAGCTTAACAAAGTTAGATTTGGCAAATACTGATGCCGAACTTACGATACGGTTTTTAAGGTGGGCGCTCTTGCTGTCTGTTGTGGCATTGCTTCTTAACATCAGTACTTGGGTCGCCAAGCCTAGTCCTGAACGATTAGGTACTATTTTTATTACGCTTTCGGTCACGCCTTTATCATTTTGGGCCTATAAAGAAGCCCAACGAGGGCGTGCATTACGTGGCTTAAGTATCGAAACCGTCGTTATTGCGATCGCAAGCTTTTATAACTCATTCGTTATTTCTTATGCTGGCTTTGTTGCCATGTTTTTTCCATTCGCACTATTTGTGTCACTTATGACACAGCTCAATCGACGCGAAGCCCGCATTCTAGCGATTGTTAATTTGTTATCCAGCTTGATCAATATGAGCATGTCTGTGTGGTCACTCAGCCAAGGCCGCCCCATTACTCAAATGGAAAGCATTAATATCTTGATTGGTATTACAGTGATGACGATCCTAATGTTTGTGCGTTTAATCCTTTACCAAGGTCACATGCATAAGATGGTTAATGTCTTGCAAACCAATAACGAGCATTTGATAACGTTAGAAAAAGAATTAACCGCTAAAAGCACATTATTAGCCGAACGCAATCTTATTCTCGAATCACTGCGCGATAGCGCTATTCAGTCATCTGAGCTTAAATCACAATTCGTGTCAACCATTTCGCATGAATTGCGCACGCCTTTGCACGGCATTCAAGGTTATTTAGAATTGATGCAAGAGACGAAGTTAGATGAGGAACAACGCGATTATGTTAACACGGCATATGAATCGAGCGTAGCGCTAAACGATATTATCAATGAAGTGCTCGACTTTGCCCGAATTGAACGCGGCACAATTGAAATCACCCGTGAACCGGTCAATATTCATCAATTATTGCTTGGGGTGCTGGAAACCTTAAATATAAAAGCACGCCAAAAAGGGCTGCAAATGACGTATAGCATTGCACCGAATGTGCCCAGCCCATTGATGATTGATAAACAACGAGTGCGTCAAATTCTGATTAATTTGGTGGGTAATGCCATAAAATTCACACAGAAAGGCAGTGTGAATATTGCCGTGCAAATTCCTAGCGCGATTTCAGATCAGCTATTTATCAGTGTTACCGATACCGGCATTGGGGTTCCGCCAGCCCTTATCAGCAAATTATTTCAACCATTTGTTCAAAATGTTAGTGCGGGTCATGCCCAAATTGGCACAGGATTGGGGTTATCGATTGTAAAGCGCTTGGTTGAGTTGATGGGTGGGCAAGTAGGGGTAGAAAGCGTAGTTGGTGAAGGCGCTCGGTTTTGGTTTACGATTTACGCGCCGCAAGTGCAACTGACACAAGCAACCAAAATAACATAACTGAATTGTGGAAATCGATGTTAAAAAAATAATGGTCGAGTGCACCGCTTAACATTGCGCCAGCCACTGCCGCATGTGCGCCCAGCCAAATTGCGCCACGTTGTTCATCTTGCCAAACGGTGTGCCACCCACGCATAGCCGAGCCAAAAAAGGTAAACAACACCAGCATATAGGCACTCAGACCAACCAACCCAATTTGTTCGGCAATGAGTAAATACATGGATGAAACGCCAATATAGAGATCAATATCGGGCGTATCGAGAAAGCCAACACCGAAAAATGGGTAGCGCTCAATCAGGCGAAAAGCATCTTTATATTCGCCAAAACGCATTTGGGTGGCGAGATCGCGCCCAGCAAAGCCATCGAGAAAATGATTGATGAGCGAGGCAGTTTGAGGTAAAACGATGATGATGACGAGCGTAATAGCCGCCAATGGCAAAATGCGGCGATAGCGCGTGACGGCGATGATAAATCCGGCAAAGCCCAACCCCAGCATTGCGCTACGTGATACGGTTAATACAAGGGCTAGCCCAATCAGCCCCATGCATAGCCAATTAAGCCAACGGACCGCCACAGGTTTGGGGGTGAATAATTGCGGTAAGACCAATGCGCCGGTCATAAGCAAGTAGCCGCCAAAAGCGTTGGGGTCTATCCATAGCCCAGTGGCACGTTTTAGCAGCGATGGGTCATCACGCACAAAACGCAGCACATTGTCACCACTGGGATAACCAAATGGGCGTAACGATGACAATAGCCGAATGGCTAGATCGTCGGGCATTACATAAAAAATAATGGCGATGATGGCCGCCCCTGCTCCGCCCAACATCAGCAATTTAACGGCTTTGGGTAGCACATCGGTTTGACGCAACAGCGACACCAGCACAAACACCATTAACAGGCTAATCACCAATTCGCCAAAACGCCGAATAACAAGGGTAGTGAGTGCGCCATTGGGAATGCCTAGCACAAATGTCGTGATGGTGAAAATAATGAGAATGAGGAGTGGCAGCGTAATGGGAGATTGCACCGAGGGGGTTTCGCGGTTGCGCCACAATAGCCATGCCAGCAAAGTTAATATCATGGCCCCATCGAGCAAAGTCGGTTTAAACCCAATGCTAACTGGTGAGGCGATGCGTGGAACAAGTGCGATGACAAGAATCATCAGCCACAACCCGCGTTTTGCATCTCGCAATGCCCATAGAATGGCAATGAATACCGGGGCCGCCGCCAATAGGTAAAGCGGGTTTACCATGGTGCTAGCG
>CAZLOF010000645.1:0-2996 GCA_964560745.1 uncultured Thermoflexus sp. | reverse complement strand
GGATCAACTTGCGGGTTGCTCGAACCCACTAACACATCCGTTAAAGCGTGGGTAATCCGCACCATACCGGCGCGTTGGGCTTCTTCCTTCGGTTCTTGCATGGCGCATAACAACACCACTGTCGCGTTGGTATTCATCGCCATTTTGCCAACAATGGGCAACATGGCAGCAGCCAACGCCGACCCATCTAACGGAACCAATATTTTTGTATACATGTTGCTTGCCTGCTTATTTGTCATGGTCAATGTATAGTTATCTAGGCCGATTTCACTATATTCCTGCCAAGCTACGCTTGGCAGGAATATAGTGAAATCAGCACATTAATCACTTCGCCATGATTTTGAGGCATTTCGGGTCATTGCACAATGGCCAAGCGAATAGCTACAACCATCTATCCGGCTAGGCCTCGCCCTGCTGTTTCATGCGCGTCATCTAAAAACACATCAGGCTTGGTTGGCATACAAGTTTATAATGATCAATAGCGCCGACTTAAAGCCCTAACTTGAATTTTCTAATCTTTACGCAACGTCACCCACGTATTGCATCATTCATCACCCTCGTGCTGGCCCTGACGGTCAGCGCCTTGGCGTGGGGGCTACGCAGTTACGCCGCCCAAACCCTCAGCATCGATTGGGACGAGGATGACTATATGCGGGCAGCCCAAGATTACGCCACGCCACTGCAACAGCGCGATTGGCCCGGGTTATGGCAAGCGCTCCAAAATCTCAACTACCGCCCCGAACACCCACAACTGGCAAAACTGGCATTTGCGCCCATGCTAGCGGCCTTGCCGCCTTTAGATGAAATCCCCGACCGTGATGTAACCGTGCCGCCACCCAATATCGACCCATGGGTTCCCTATTCACATTTGCGGCCCGTGCGTTACACGGGGATTGCCTTTGCCACCTTACAAGTGTTATGCTTGGCCTTGCTCAACCCGCTCAGCGCACTTTTTCTAGCCAGCCACACCTTTCACATCAAATACAGCACCCAAGTGATGCTCGAAGCGTTGCCCTCGCTGACCAGCCTGCTGTGTGTCTTGGCCTATCTAAAAGCCCAACCCGCCCCGCATACGCGGCGGGCATGGCTGCTGCTCAGCGCCATCATGTTAGGCCTCACCGCCGCCTCAAAATATTTATATGTCGTGGCGGGGGTGGCGGTGCTGGTCGATTGGGTTTTACGCGCCACGTCCGCCCATCGCCCCACACCCATCTTGCGCGGGTTGGCTGGCCCGCTGATCTGGGGCGGGTTGGGCGTGCTGGTCTTTTTCGCCGCGCAGCCCTATTTGTGGGCCGACCCAATCACGCGCCTCAGCGAGAGCGTGCTGTATCACGGCGGCTTTGCCCAAAGCGCCCATGTGCAAAATGCTGGCTTGCCTTGGTGGCAACCGCTGCTCTATTTGGTTAGCACCTTGCCCGGCCTACGCATGGCTCCCACCTTTGCCTATCTTGCCTTGCCCGATGTCTGGTTTACGCTGTTGGCACTGATCGGGCTAAAGCACACTTGGCGCAAACAACGACTGTGGGTAATTTGGTTCGGGCTGGCTTTGTTGTTTTTGTTAATATGGAACACCAAATGGCCACAATATATGCTCATCCTCAGCGCACCACTGTGCATGATGGCCGCCGATGGGGCACACGAGGTGCTATGGCCGGCCTTGCAACGCTGGGCACACACGGCCCGCCATCACCAACGCCCCCCATTCAACTGGACACAAGCGTGGGGCGAATGGAAAACCGCGCTGCCTTGGTTATTGCCCGGGGCCATCGCATTATTATTACTCAGCGGCTTGCCCTTGCTTTACACCTTCTTCATGGCCTTAACCGACATCAACGCCCGCAGCCTGCGCGATGCCATCAATGGGGCAGTGGTGCAGCAAGCCTTGGGTGGGCTAACAGGCATATTCCCCGCCAATGTCAGCGTTGACATCATGCGAGGGCGGGCCGCCCAAAACAGCCAAGTCAGTTATGCTGGCTTTGGCTTGCTGGCCCAATTGTTTAGCCTTGGCAGCAGTGGCGGCTTAAATCTGGTTTTATTCACCAATATTGTCTGGATGCTGTTATCGGTAACGACCCAAACCATGATGGGAGTGGGCGTAGCGTTATTGCTCAATGGCAAACGGGTGCGATTTGCCAACGCATGGCGCACTCTGTTTATCTTGCCTTGGGCTGTGCCAGAATTTGTGGGGGCCATTGCATGGGGCAATATTTTTGAACCCGAAGCGGGATTGGTGGCGTGGCTTTTGGGCACAGTCTTTGCGTGGCGCAACAGCGTCGGGTTAACCTTACTGGTCTTGCTGGTTACCGCCACTTGGATGGGTTTCCCGATGGTGATGCTCGCCGCCAGCGCCGCGCTCAAACTCATTCCAATCGAGGCCAAAGAAGCCGCGCAACTCGATGGCGCATCGCGCTGGCAAACCCTGCGCTGGGTCACGCTGCCCTTGCTTACGCCGTTGGTCACGCCCGTCATCCTCATCCGCGCCATCGCGGCCTTTAACCAGTTTTATCTGTTCGATGGCTTGCATCCGCCCCTGTTTAACACCCTCAGCCACATTTCATATCAGGTGTTCGACCCATCGGGCGGCTATGGTGGGCAATTTGCCGTCTCAGCCGCCATCAATTTGCTCAATGTGGTCGTGTTAATCATCTTGCTGGTTATTTTTAACAAACGCACCCGCGCCGCCGAAGGGGTAACTTATGTTTAAGCCTCAGCCCGGGCCGGCGCTGGGCTGTGTGCGGCAAATGGCGTTGTGCGTAGTGGCGACATTCGTGCTGCTGCCCATCGTCACATTAGGGGTGATTGCCTTCGACGGCACGCTCAACAGCGCCCGTATTTTAGAATTTCGCTGGCTACCACGCCGTTTTAGCCTCGAGCCATTGAGCATTGCATGGACCAGCCCAGCACAAAATCAGCCCTTCACCCAATTTTTGGTCAATAGCCTGTTGTTGTCGGGCGGCAGCGCCGTGCTGGTGCTGGTTGGGGGCGCAAGTATGGCC
>CAZLOF010000644.1:0-3009 GCA_964560745.1 uncultured Thermoflexus sp. | reverse complement strand
AATATACACCTTTGGGCGGGACCCCACCCGCGATTTCTGTTTAAACCAAGTGGCGCGGCGGGGGCCGCGCACTAAGCTGTACAACTACTTGGGTAATTATTGTGGAGGAGCATCTGGCAGTGGCGGGGGATCTGGGGGTGGTGGCTCTGGCGGCGGCGGCGGGGCAGGGGGTGAAAATTCAATATACAGCGGATTAGCTGTAACCGTTAAGGTTTGGCTTGCTTCGATACGGTTTCCTAACGCATCCATTACAACATTGGGCATCTCGGGCAAATTAATCGCTACTTTTTCATTTGTGCTTGACCATGCCACCCATAATTTACGGTCAACCCGTTGAAAGGCATAAATACGCACATTTTCGGCACTCGGCTCAATTTGGCTAAAGGTGGCGGGGCTTAAGCGGTCGACCGCAACTTTTAATGCAATATAAGCTGGGGTTGTTTGCCCATTGGCTAGCAAAAGTTGGGTTTGGTGTGTGCCCCAACCTTCGACACTATACCAAATATTGGCTAATAAGCCCTTTGCCATTGCAATGACATTGGCCTGCGCTATATAGTTTGCTTTGGTAGCCTCAAATTCTGGGGGCGGGGTCTTACATTGCCAACAAATGAGCGCATATTCGGTATTCATAATCGGTTTGTTGGCATAACCATATTTTGCCAATACCCCACGCACATAGTCGGTTTTGGCGGCGAGGCTGGGGCCAATGCTATCTGACCCCGAATACCATTGCTCATTTTTATAGCTTGTGCCGCCAAACCAAATATCGTAGGCATGAATGCCTAAAATATCAAATGAATCGCCGCCGCCGCCAATGAAAACGCCTTCTAAAAAGCCGGCGCTTAATTTGCTGCAAATCGAATCATTGGCTTTTTCAAATGTGGGGTGGCAACTGAGGAGTAGTCCGCCCAAAATCACCTTGCTTTCTGGGTCGGCGGCTTTAACGGCTGGGTAAACATTTTGCAACATAAAACCAAAATGCCGACCGCCGTAAGAATAATAAGGGTCAACCCCAATCTCGCCCCAACAGCCAAAAACCTCTTGCGCGTTATCACCCATCAGGGCTGGGGCATCAGGTTCATTCCAAATTTCCCAATACTTTACGTTAAAGGGTGGGGCGCTATAGCGTGTCACCACATCACGCATAAATGAAGCAAAGGCGCGATATTTTTGTTGTTCAATTGGCCCGCACGAAGCCCCTTTGCCAGGGTATTTGCGTGCCCATTGCGGGGTTCCGCGCACAATTTGAATGAGTTGAAACCCATATTGGTTTGCCAGCATCATATGGCGCTCGACATCTCGAATCGATTGCGTATTCCAATCGCGTTTGCCTTCAGTCTTTTCGACCTCAGACCATTCGATGGCAAACACATTATTACGCAGCCAGTGGGCTTGGGTTTCGGCGCTGCGATATAACTGTTGTTCAACCCGATAGCCTCCGGCTTCGACCCCGAAAATCGATGGGTTAGGTGCAATATCGCGTGTGAGGATGTTATTTGCCTGTAATGGCAAATAAATTTTGTTTTGCAGGTGTTCGGAGGTTGATTCGGTGGTCGCTGTTGACCAATATGGCCCAACACAAACCAGTATCCAGAGCAAAATCCAGCGTATCCAAATCGTTTTAAATGTCATGGTTGTGGTTTTGCTGAGTTGGGTCTGTTGTATCCCAAGAAAGGGTAAAAATGGAGGATATATCGATTTCGCGATCCCCCGTCAAGCTTGCTTGACGGGGGATGGTGAAATCGGCGTAAATATTAATTCACTGGAATCGCTAGTTCGATATATATTGGGCGAAGTGTGACATTGACCGTTTGTGACGGTGCAACAACATTCCCAAATGTATCTGCAATGGCAGCCGGTGTGGCTGGCAATGCCATGCTTTGCCCGCCATCGCCAAGCTTCCACGCTACTAGCAACAAATTGCCACGACGATTAAACTCATAGACCTTGAGGCCGGGGTATGAGGTATTTTCGCGCACAAACTTTGCATCTTTTAGTTGAATGGCGTTGGTTTTAAAGGCTTGATAGGCTTTTTCGCCGCGCCCTGGGGCTAAGTCGGTTTGATGCCCAGACCAACCAGAATAGCTATACCAAACATTGGCAAGCAACCCTTTGGCCTTAGCCGTGGTATTGCTTTGAGCAACATAAACCGCTTTGGTTTCGTTCCAAATTTCAGATGACAAATCGCCACAATAACACTGTACCGCTGCCTCTGTATTCATAATCGCTTTTGTGCCAGCGCCGTTACTGCTCAAAACTGAGCGAATAAAATCGGTTTTGGCAGCAACGGTTGGCCCACTGGTATTCCAAGCACTGCCAAAATTGGGGTTATCGTAATGACCGACCACATTGTTGTCACGCCAAATATCATAGGCGTGGAAGTTAATGACTTGGAACCATTGACTGGCTGAGGTTGTTTTGCCATCAACCACGCCTTTGGCGATTAAGGCGCCATCTAAAAAGTCGGCAGAGGCGCAAGGCTTGAGACAATCGAGCAACAAGCCCCCGAATACAACCCGTGAGCCAGCATAGTTGCGTGAGTCATCTTTGGGGTCAGCCCGAAGCACGGCCCCGCCCGCTTTGATCAACATTTCACCATAAGCGCGACCGCCAAAATATTGGTCATTGGGGTCGCCCCAGCAACCAAACAGACCAGCCGAGTCAAATAAACCATCTGGCTCATTCCAAATCTCCCAATATTGAATGTTATACGGGGGCTTGGAATATTTTTGCACGATCTTGCCGACAAAATTGGCAAAATTGTCATAGTGCTCGGGGCGGATGGCACAGCCATCTTTGCCAGCAGGGGAAGCCCATGATGGTGCGCCGCGAATGATTTGAATGACTTTGAAGCCACGCGCATAAGCCGTTGCCATCAAATATTCATACTCGCGCATATGTTGACCACCGTAATTGGGGTCAGATGGGTTATATTCACCCGGGCCGTTTGACTCTAACCGTCGCCAATCGATTGCCCATGCATTGCTGCGTACCCAATAGGCATTGGCC
>CAZLOF010000643.1:0-3011 GCA_964560745.1 uncultured Thermoflexus sp. | reverse complement strand
GCTGCATCCCCGAAAAATTTCTGGATATGCCGGTTGATTATGAGTCGCTGGCCAAAGTTGGCTCGATTATGGGGTCGGGTGGCATGATTGTGATGGACGACAGCACCAACATGATCGAAGTGGCGCGTTTTTTTATGGAATTTTGTATGGATGAGTCGTGTGGCAAATGTGTGCCTTGTCGGGTTGGCACGGTGCAATTGCATCGGCTGCTTGGCAAATTTGTCGATAAAACCGCCACCCCTGCCGACTTGATCAAACTAGAAGGGTTATGTAAATTGGTGAAACACACCAGTTTGTGTGGGCTGGGCCAAGCCGCGCCCAACCCTGTCATTAGCACACTCAATTATTTTCGTGAGGAATATGAACAATGTCTAAAACCCTCATCCTAAATGGGCAAATGATTAGCGCCCGTGAGGGCGAAAGCATTCTCGATGCCGCGCGTGATGCGGGTGTCTCTATCCCCACCTTGTGCCACATGAATGGCGTGGGCGATGTTGGGGCATGTCGGATGTGTTTGGTTGAATTGGCTGGCAGCGGCAAACTTGTGCCCGCCTGCACTACCAAAATTAGCGAAGGCATGGAGGTGAATAGCGACACCCCGCAATTGCGCGAATATCGCCGCATGTTGGTTGAGCTTATTTTCTCGGAGCGCAATCATGTATGCGCGGTATGTGTGGCAAATGGCAATTGCGAATTACAAGACCTCGCCATTGATGTTGGCATGGATCATGTGCGCTACGATTATTTATACCCCGCTGAAAATGTTGATATGTCGCATCCGATGTTTGGCATGGATCACAATCGCTGTATTTTGTGCACACGCTGTGTGCGCACCTGCGATGAAATTGAAGGTGCACATGTGTGGGATATCACCGCACGGGGAATTAAATCGCACACGATCACGGGTTTAGCCGAGCCTTGGGGCGAGGTGAATACTTGCACCAGTTGTGGCAAATGTGTGATGGCCTGCCCCACTGGCGCTATTTTTAAATTGGGCGCAACGGTGGCCGAGATGGAGAAAGACCGCGAAAAATTGGCTTTTCTCAAAAATGCCCGTGAGCGCCGCGAGTGGGTTTGAGGGGAGAAGTGGTGAAAAAATTATGGCAAATAAAGTGAAATTGGCAACAGTATGGCTGGGCGGATGTTCGGGCTGTCATATGTCATTTCTCGATCTCGATGAATGGTTGTTTGATTTGGCGCAACAGGTCGAGTTGGTATTTAGCCCCATCGCCGATGTAAAAATCTTCCCCGAAGGGGTAGATGTGGCATTGATTGAGGGGGCCGTCGCCAACGAAGATAATCTTGCTTTGGTCAAACGCGCCCGGGCGTGCAGCAAAATGATCATTTCGTTTGGCGATTGTGCCGTGACTGGCAATGTTACCGCCTTGCGCAATATATTAGGGCCAAATAACGCCGAGCAAGTATTACAACGGGCGTATCACGATGTGCAAAATTTGCAGCCACAATCGCCCAGGTTTGTGGTCGAAGATTGTGTTACAAACACCTTGCACGAGATCGTGCCACCTTTGCTGCCGCAAGTGCTGCCCGTTCATGCGGTGGTGCCGGTCGATGTGTATTTGCCGGGCTGCCCGCCCCCAGCCCCACGAATTCGGGCCGTGTTAGCACAATTATTAGCGGGCAACACACCCCAAATGATTGGGCGTGAGATGTTGAAGTTTGGGTAGTTATGTCAAAAACCATTTTAATTGACCCTGTATCGCGGATTGAAGGCCATGCCAAAATCACGATTTATTTAGATGAAACCGGCGCGGTCAATGATGCGCGGTTTCATGTGACCGAATTTCGCGGCTTTGAAAAATTTTGCGAGGGGCGACCGGTGGGTGAAATGCCGAGCCTGACGGCGCGGATTTGTGGCATTTGCCCCGTTAGCCATTTGTTGGCCTCGGCCAAAGCTGGCGACGATATTTTAGCGGTGCGTATTCCCATTGCCGCCCAAAAGCTGCGGCGGCTGATGAATTTGGGGCAAATTGTGCAATCTCATGCCCTCAGCTTCTTTCATCTCAGCGCACCCGATTTTTTGCTCGGTTTCGATTCACCACCCGCCCAACGCAATGTGTTTGGTCTGATGGCGGCGCAGCCCGACTTGGCGCGGGGTGGCATTCGGTTGCGCCAATTTGGGCAAACCATTATTGAATTATTGGGCGGTCGCAAAATTCACCCCGCATGGGCCGTGCCGGGTGGCGTGCGGAGTGGCATCGGCGATGACGAAATCAAACAAATACGCGAGCGCTTGCCCGAATCAGTTGCGGTGGCGCAACAAGCGCTGCAATTGTATAAAACCTTACTCGAAACTTACCACGAAGAAGCCAGCATTTTCGGCAATTTTCCCTCATTATTTATGAGCTTAGTGGGCAGAGATGGCGCATGGGAGCATTATGATGGCGTATTACGTATGGTCGATAGCACGGGTAAAACGCTGTGCGACATCGAGCCACATCATTATGCCGACACGTTGGGCGAGGCGGTTGAGGCTTGGAATTACCTCAAATATCCCTATTATAAGCCGATGGGCTACCCCGATGGCATGTATCGGGCGGGGCCATTGGCGCGGTTGAATGTGTGTACACATATCGGCACGCCTTTGGCCGATGCCGAGTTGCGCGAATTTAGACAGCGGGTCGGCGTAGATGGCGTGGTCAGCTCGTCATTTCAATATCACTACGCACGGTTGATCGAGATCTTGGCCGGGCTAGAGCACATTGGCCTATTGCTCGACGACCCCGACTTGCGCTCGACCCATTTGCGGGCGGCAGCGGGCATTAACCAAACCGAGGGCGTGGGGATGAGCGAGGCCCCGCGTGGCACGCTCATTCATCATTATCAGGTTGATCAACATGGTTTGATCACGCATATGAATTTGATTATTGCCACTGGGCAAAATAATTTGGCGATGAATCGCACGGTCAAGCAAATCGCCCAACACTATATACGCCCCGCCCACCGCATCATCAGAATGCAAGGTGCTGCCATAACCAATCACCACTTTCATC
>CAZLOF010000642.1:0-3012 GCA_964560745.1 uncultured Thermoflexus sp. | reverse complement strand
AATTAGCAGTGAACGGGGCGTAGCCCCGACGCAGTTATCACAATGGAAACAAATCGCGCTCAAAGGCTTGCCCAGCTTATTTGAAGATGGACAACGGGAAATAGAGCAACTAAAGCAAAAATATGCTCAAGAACAAGAGCAACTATATGCCGAGATCGGGCGCATCACGAGTGAACTGAGCTGGATGAAAAAAAAGTTAGCGATGAGTTAAGTCGTGCCCAGCGGCTAGAACTTCTGGAAAGAGAAAGCACGCTGAGCATCACGAAACAATGTGAGCTGTTGGGGTTAAATCGTAGTGGCTTCTATTATCAGGCGCAAGAAATTAGCGCTAAGGAGGTAGCGCTAAAGCATCGGATTGACGAAATATATACAGAAAGCTCATTTTACGGGTCACGTCGTATCACACAGCAATTGCAACGGGAAAGCTGGGAGGTGAATCGCAAAGCGGTGCAGCGGCATATGCGCGAGATGGGGATTGCAGGCATTGCACCTGGCCCAAATCTGAGTCGTCGTGCAGCAAAAGCCGCGGTATATCCATATTTGCTACGCAATTTAGAGATCACACAGGTGAATCAGGTCTGGGGTATCGACATCACCTACATTCGCATGAAACGCAGCTGGATGTATCTGGTAGCGATCATGGACTGGCATTCACGGTATGTGTTAGATTGGCGATTGAGTGACACGCTTGAAATTGAGTTTGTGATTGAATGTTTAAACGCAGCATTCAGCATCGGGCAACCGAAGATCATGAATAGTGATCAGGGTAGTCACTTTACCAGTCCGTTGTATATTGGGTGCTTGAAACAAGCTGAGATTCAAATCAGCATGGATGGTAAAGGGCGAGCTTTGGACAATATTTTTGTCGAGCGGTTGTGGCGCACTGTAAAATATGAATATGTTTACTTGCACGATCACGAGGCACCCCGTGACTTGCGATTAGAGTTAGCAAACTATTTCACATTTTATTGTCAGCGACGGTTGCATCAGTCGCTTGGTTACAAGACCCCAGCTGAGGTCTTCTTTTCAGCTAAATCGGGTTAAATACCCACAAGTTTTTTTCTGTTTGCAGGGGCTTTTCCTGTCCGAAGATTGGGGTCCACTTAACCAAGCCATCCGCTAGCATAGCGTTTGAGCCAACGATGTGCGGCATTGCGCTCACAATCTTGTTTTTCTTGCCCATCGCTGTTTTGAATCATTTCAGGCATCAGCGCCAACACCTCATTTTCGCCTTGACACATCTGCATCGCCATCAATGCCGCATGTTGATAGTGCCTGTGTCCTTGTGCATCTTTGTGCGTTAGGCAGCGTTTGCAGCTTTTTTTGTTCGAGTGGTAGTAATGCGTCCCATCCCACGCAATACAGCGCCGCCCTTTCAGCCCCAACAACTGTTCAGACGGCACACACCTTGCCACATAGTTATACATCTGCTCAAAACTGCTTTGTAACTCATACGGGTTTACCACATCCAACAAATTGCGTATTTGGGCATCACTGGGAATCGATTTGACCTTATACAAGCTTTGCACGTTATCTCGTCCTTGTTTACGATTCATGTCGCGCTGAAACGCTAAAAACGAGGGGGATTGCATGTGGAACACCGACAATGCACTCATCGCCGCATCTTTGACCTCGTATTGTCGATTGTTGTTTGCTTTGCGCTGGTCTGTCAGTTTTGTCCACTGCGCATTTAGCAGGTTAATCATGGCACTTTCGCTGATCTCTTTTGGCATTCTGTTTGTGTTTACTGTCTGTTATTTTTTGTTTTACAATTTTACAAGCTGCTTCTTTTTAGATTTAGAATTGCTGGGATGCAGCCACGATTAATAAAATCGCTCAGTGGTATCGTATAAAGTATGGCGAAAAAGATGCAAATAATAATCTTTTACCGCTAGATTGTGATATCTATTTGAGCGAATTTGGTCCCGATTGGGCTTTAGGTAGCACCAATTCCTCAGGTGGTTATACCATACCCCGTCATTGGGCAGGCGGCTTTGACGGTTTTAGAAGTGGCTTGCTGTATTGGAACACTTTGTTAGCTTGGATTACACGCCGTGCCCCTTATGAATGCAACTTAAAAGATTGGGAATTTAATAAACTTTATGGACGAACTGTCTATGCTGGCATACATGAACCTCAAGCGCTGCCATTTGCCACCAATAAAA
This sequence comes from uncultured Thermoflexus sp., assembly GCA_964560745.1. Taxonomy (GTDB): domain Bacteria; phylum Chloroflexota; class Anaerolineae; order J036; family Brachytrichaceae; genus AQU-03. The sequence goes on along the minus strand of CAZLOF010000642.1, from coordinate 847 downwards.
CATCTGATACTTATTGGTCTGTGCAAAATAAAACACAATGCTACTTCAACACAAGTTCAATGATAAAAACAACAACGTCAGCTTCCGCGATACAAGTCAATGCGTTAAACCCTGAAAGACGTTATGAACAGTCGTTTTGTTCAGAATCAGCTTACTTTCAAAACAATAGTTATAAACGCGGGCCATTTGCTATTTGTTACAAAATCTGGTCTGATGTTGGGAGTGATGATTGGACAACCAATATAAATGATTTAAATGGATGGCTTAACATATCGCCTAATTGGTCTAATTCTATACTTTATGGGGCACAAGTTGGAAAAAAAATGATATCCCTGACACCCGGATTTAGTACTGTATACATACCGATTATGAAGTGGCACGATCCGAACACTTCATATATGAGTGGAGAACGATTAGAAGTGTCTTGGAAAAATACAAACGGTACAATTACACAGTATGGATATTTAGATCTATGCAATGATTTTGAACCTTCAATTTACAACTTAACAGCAGATGCAAATCGTTATGGGACCAACAATCCCTTCGAAATGTATAACAAAAAATTAGGAGATACCCATTTCTTACTCGGAACAAAATTTCTTCGGTCTTTAAATGCAGTAAATGGGTTTCCAACAAACCAAGTTCCTTTACCATCACAATACTATTTACCTGGTTTACCCCCACAAGACCAACTCATGATGCCAGCGGCTATTTTGCCAATGGTTTGTAACGCGAATGGCTACGTCAATTTTGAGCTAATCTTGCGAACAGAATATCGCCCAAATCCTAATGGAAATCCACAATCAGGACATTCTGGGACCCCTTTTTATATTGGTAGACCCATTGT
>CAZLOF010000641.1:0-3015 GCA_964560745.1 uncultured Thermoflexus sp. | reverse complement strand
TGAGTCATGAGTCATGAGTCATGAATTTTAGCTGCAAACTTCAAAGCTCAAAGCTCATGGCTCACGGCTCACGGCTCAAATCTCAAAGCTCATGGCTCACGGCTCACGGCTCATGGCTCAAAGCTCAAGGCTTCATTACTCATCCAATTCCGGCTCATCGACCGGCCAAATTTTATCTGGGGCGATGAGTTTATCGATATACATGACCCCTTCAAGATGGTCAATTTCGTGTAGCATGGCGCGGGCCAGCCAACCTTCAACCTCGTGCTTAACACGGTTGCCATTGCGATCCATCGCCTTAATGATGACCTTTTGTGGGCGCTCGACTTGCCCACGCCAACCGGGAATGGATAAACAGCCCTCTTGCTCAACACTCTTTTCGGGCGAGGTCTTTAAGATTTCGGGGTTAATGAGGGTATAAAGCACCCCACTGCCCAGCACCCCTTCTTTTTGTTCTAGCTCAACCACCGCAATGCGTTGCGAAATGCCAATTTGGGGGGCGGCTAAGCCGATGCCCATATGGTGATGCATGGTTTCGACCATGTCATCGATTAACTTGTGGATATCTTTATTTATTTTGTCAACTTTATTTGCGCGTTTCCGTAAGACTGGATCGCCAATTTTCTTTACCTTTCGAATCATGCTACTCCGTGAAATACTATCTTTACAAGGCCTGTATCTTATCAATATTGTTATCCAGATCAATCTTTTCTAAAAATACGATATGCTGATCTCACAATACCCCTCGCCAAGCTACGCTTGGCGAGGGGTATTGTGAGATCGGCCAAACTTTGTTTTAGTGATCATTATTTATTGAGACGTCACAAAGGCTACTCATCGGCGCGGCCTGCTTCACCCGCATATAAGGTGCCACGATTATGTGTGCGCACATATTCATCATAAATGCGTAAGGCCTCGCCAATTTCGCGTTGTCGGTCTACGGCTATTTTAGCGTTTTTATCTTCTTCCAATTTATCGCGTCGTTTGGCAATTTCTTGAATGACACGGCGCGGTGAAGTGACCCCATTTAGCACAATTTCACCATCGGCCCCCGTTTTCAGCACCACATCCCCAATATCAAACCACCCCCAAATGCCATTCGTGCGGGCCTCGGTGTTGGTAATTTTCTCATACCCTGTTTCTACGGTGCGGCTGCCACGCAACGCAAACGGGGTGCGGTAGTTATCGACTAATGAACTGGGCTGAAGCACATAGGTATCGTTGCGCCAATCTTCATATTTATATAAAAACCAAACGATCAAAATAATGCCAAAGAAAATAAATGGCAAGCAATAGGCTAACCAAGGTGTTTGCCAGCCAGTCATTAGTTCTGAATACATAAAAAAAAGAAAAACACAAATATAAACCACAATCGTGATCAATGGAGCAAATATTTCTGCGAACAAATGCAAGGTGGAACGGCGATAAACCGTATTTTTGCCGTCTTCAAATTTGGCAATGGGTTTCCATGCATTTAGACTGGCTTTCCAATGGGCGTTGGTAAAATATTTACGCCATGCAAACCAACTTTTAAAATAGGCGATCCAGCCATCTTTAACCCCTTGTTTCCATTTTTGAAATGGGGTTTTGGGTGGGCCTTCTTTCGGTTTATCGGGCGGCGGGTCAGATTGCGTAAAACCTTCGATGGTTTTGGTCAAAAATTCGCGCAAATGTTTGGCCTGAAAAGCCTTTTTGCGTGCCCGCACAAAATCGCGGGTTTCAAAGATGGTGTTTTTTAAACCATCGGGGTCGGCTACCATGTTAAATTCGACCAACGATGCCACCCCTTGGGCTTCAACCTTGATATAGCCTGTACCAGTCACGTTTTTTTGCACCCAATCGGGAACCGATGTGGTGATGTTATCGACGCGATCAACGGGGATTTCGTCAAAATGATCGAAAAAACCAATCATCTTTTCACGCTGCACCACCCGTTGATCAGTAATGACAAAATAATCGTTTTGCCAATCGGCATAATTCCACCATACCCACAGCGCCATTGGCAGCCCAGCGATCACGCCAAAAAACACCCAACCTAATAACTCATTAAATAGCACCAGCACCACCAAAAAGGTGATGAAAAAAATGGGTATGGTGGGGATGATGCGTCGCCAAAAAAACCATTGATGCCGATTGGCGGCCTTTTTTACCAATTCGCCATTCTTGAGCCAAGGATATTTTTTTTTGTTGTCGGCAAATGCTTTTGCTTCGGTGGTTCTGCGAAACGCCGCGCCGATTTCGGGGGCTGTTTTGATCAGTTTTTGAAAATCATCACGCTCGATATACCAAAATTTTGTGGTGTCAATCACCTCAAGCGTATCTTTGTTGGTGGCCTCAATGATGAACGAGGTGGCGTTGGCCCGCATCCCCGTCCAAATATCGCCGCGTCGCACATCGGCCCCTTTGGCCGTAATTTGGCGGGCACGCAAACGCCCATTGCGCAAATAATAGACCCGAGTGTGATTGCCCCCTTGCTCGATCAATACCTCGCCACGATTGGCTTTGCCGGTGCGAATGATGGTCGCCACTTTGAGAAAAGCCTCATCGCTTAAGGTTTCATCAAAAAACACCGTGCGCAAATCTGGCATGGTGTTATCATCTGAGCGCAAGCCCCCACAGGCCGCCAATATTTGCACAGTGTCATTATTGTGTGGCAACGCCAACACCAAGTTAGCGTCGAGTTTGAGCATCTCGATAAATTTTTGACGGTCGAGACACCAACACACACAATTTTCAATACATTTAAACCGCTCACGCCTTATAGTTAAACCATTCGTTCGGCTTAATGGGGGTTGCGGTCTTTTTTTCTTTGTCGTTTTCGGGCTTGGCAAAAAATTGCACAATCTTGCCGATTCGCTGCAAGCGATACAAACGGGTTTCGTTGGCCGAAAAAACATGCCCAGCCGCAAATGATTCTACGGTTAGTAAATTGCTAACGTTAATATATTCGCCAGCACTTAACTGCCGCGTAAATAGTTTTTCGTTACTATGCAGGGGATTGGTAGACACAACATT
>CAZLOF010000640.1:0-3019 GCA_964560745.1 uncultured Thermoflexus sp. | reverse complement strand
GTTATGTATTCAGCACGGACAGCGCGTTCATTTGTGCAAAATGTTACCGTTGTTTCACCCGTTGCGCCCTCGTTTGATATGGAAGGCACATTCCCGGGCATTAACGTGCATCGAATTGCATCCCCAAATACGACACAGTTCGAGAATATTTACGAAAAGACCATTGTGAATGGCGAAGTGCGCTCGGTGCGGCGACAAGTGGTGCGCCCTAGCCCAGTGCGGCTAAACGCCAGCTACATCACGCCCGCATTCTCACATAGTGCCATTGTGCATTTGGCCCCATTGTGTAATGAAATTGATGCCGATATTTTGGGCAAGTTTGATGCCAATACCTTTATTGGGTGTACCCCCCAAGGCTGGTTGCGGCGCTGGGATGCACAAGGCCATGTCAGCCAACGTGGAGCGAATTGGACGGATGCCGATGCCTTTTTTAAGCGCTGTAATGCGGTGGTGTTGAGCATTGAAGATGTAATGGGTGATTGGGCGGTGGTTGAGGATTGGGCGCGTCGAACCCCTTTTATGGTCGTTACAGTAGGGGCCGATGGCTGCTGCGCCTATATTAATGGCGAAATGCATCATGTGGCTGGGTATCGCGCAACTGAGGTTGACCCGACCGGCGCTGGCGATATTTTTGCGGCTACTTTGTTTGTGGCATTGCAACAGCGGCGTTATGGTGATGATGTGTTATGCGCTTGTCGTTTTGCCAATTGTATTGCAGCCCAATCGGTGACACGCCCTCAATTGGCTGGCTTGCCCACCGCCGATGATATGGCGAAGTGCAAAGATTGCTAATTCAGTTTTTAGCTATCACTCATCGTGCATGATACACTTTATATATGGGTGAGCTAGGCAGTCTTGTATCAGAATGGTCACGGCGCGCACGCTTGCAAACAAGTGTGCGCTGGTTGTGCTTGGGCTTGGCAATTGGGCTCGGGCTGGCGCTAATTCCAGCGGTGGCGGCGCGGTATGCGCCTTTATTTAGCGTTTCGCAACTCGTGATAATTGCGCTGGCGGCGACTGTTCTCAGCGCATTGATTGCGTTGTCATGGCCTTGGCTGAGGGCAATTCGGCGGTCTACATTGGCATGGGCACGCTATTTTGACCAACGTTTTGGGCTAAAAGAGCGGGTTTCGACCGCCATGGAAATTGAGGCCGGCACGCTTAATGTTAAAAATGACCTGATTCGCAAAAGCCAAGTAAGCGATGCGACCAAGATTGCTGAGCGGGTCGATTTTAAACGTTTGTTGCCGCTCAAGATGCCGTGGAAAGATGCCCTGTTGATGCTGGTTTTGGCGGTTGGGTTAGTGGTTGCTATTGTCATGCCAAATCCCCAACAAGAGGTGTTGGCCGAAAAGCTAAAACTGCAAGAAGAATTAGCGAAACAAGTGCAGCAACTTGAAGATATTAAGAGTTCGATCAAAGATTCTAAATTTTTGACTGACTTGCAAAAAGAGCAGGCTTTGCAAGCGTTAGAGCAGGCCCAAGACCAATTGCGTGATTCAAATGCAAGTGAAGAGTCGGCTATGTCGGCGTTGAATGAGGCGCAAGAAAAGTTAGATGCGCTGCGTGATGAGGTTGCTGATCAGCAAGCACGTGACCTTGAGCGAACTGGGCAAGCTTTATCGCCTGACGATTTGACCAAGCAATTGGCAGAATCGCTTTCTAATCGCGATTTTGACAAGGCGGCTGAGCAGTTGCGCAAATTGGCTGGTAACGAAGGGCAAGAATTGACTCAAGATCAGCAGCAACGTTTGGCGAATCAGATGGAGCAGTTGGCAAAGGGTGTGCAAAATTCTGACCCAACCTTAGCCCAAGAGCTGCGCGATACGGCACAGGCATTGCGCGAAGGGCGTAATAATGATGCACGTAAATCGCTTGATCAAGCGGCAAAATCGTTAGAAAAGACCAGCCAAAATCAGGCCAGCCAAAAAGATTTGAATCAAGCTTCTAACGCTTTAAATGAGGCGCGGCGACAGGCTGCACGCAACCCAAACCAAAGTCAATCTGGCAATGAACAAGGCGGCGAACAAGGCCAAGGTGAGCAAGGCAGCGGGCAGGGGGGCAATGACCCGGGCGAACAGGGTGGTGAGATGGCTGGCGAGGGTGCGGGTGAAGGTGGGCAAGCTGGTGCCGCAACCGCAGGCGACGGGGCTTCAAATTCATCACAACATAGCGAAGATACTGGATCGAGCAACAGCATTTATGCGCCGCAGCGCTTGAATGAAAAGGGCGAAAGTGTGCAATTGCCCGAAGCGCGTGGTGTTAATTCGCCCAACCCATCGGGTCGCCCCAATCAGGCCCCTACGGGCAATAGCACTGTGCCATATCAACAAGTCTATAGCCAATATGCCCAAGCCGCCGATGAGGCGCTGCAAAATGGGGATGTGCCGGTTGACATGCGCGATTATGTGCGCGAATATTTTAGCTCGCTCAACCCGCGACAAAGTAAGTAGAAAGTGCTGAGTGGTGAGTAGGAAGTGCTAAATGTTAAGTTTGACAAGTGACTTAAAACTTAGCACTTCCTACTTAGCACTCTTTTTATCCCGCAATTCGGGTGGCGTGAGATTGGGCTTTGAGCGCGAGTTCCATTGCTAAGAAACAACGCCATTGTGGCATGGCGGTTTCGGTGCGGTTTAGCACATCTTGGATGAGTTGTGCGCCATAAGGGAGCGAGACGGTACTGCAATCGATGCGTTGGATGCCATCATGGTTGACGAGTAGCAGATGATCGATACCGGCTTGACCGCCAATATCGACATATTTGCGCAGTTCGATATAGCCCTCGGTGCCGAGCAAAGTGAGGCGACCGTCGCCCCAAGTTGGTAGGCCGTCAGGGGTATACCAATCGACCCGAATATAGCCAGTGGCTGGGCCATGATGCCCATTTGTGCCGCGCACGGTACAATCGCCAAAATCTTCCAGTTCGGGGTATTGCGGGTATTTGAAATTACCGACTTGCGAGCTGACAATTTCGGCTTGGGTGACACCGGTAAAAAACAAAAACTGCTCAAATTGATGT
>CAZLOF010000639.1:0-3025 GCA_964560745.1 uncultured Thermoflexus sp. | reverse complement strand
AAAGATATCAATCAAAGTTAATATGAAAATTCAAGATATATTAAAAATAATAATTAGGCGTGGAATTCAAAGACTAGAAAAATATGCAGCTTACCCACTTGATTTTACTGAATCAAATATTAAAATCTGTGAAAAAGTAAAGCCCTACACCATGACAAGTGCAGAACGGGTAAATATGCTTATTGAGGCAGTGCGATATGTTGAAAATCAAAATATAGAAGGTGCATTTGTTGAGTGTGGCGTATGGAAGGGAGGCTCAGCAATGGCAATGATTTTAACCTTAAAGGAATTAGGCAAAGTAAATAGAGATTTGTATTTATACGATACATTTGCTGGTATGAGTTCTCCAAGCAACTTAGATATTTCAATTTATGGCGAAAAAGCCCAAAAAACCTTTTTAAAGAAAAGATTTTCTAACGACACATCTGATTGGTGTCTTTCCTCAATAGAAGAGGTCAAACAAAATTTACGAAATACTAATTATCCTGAAGATAAAATTTATCTCGTAAAAGGAAAAGTGGAAAACACAATACCTAATTTGATGCCTTCAAAAATTGCTTTACTTAGACTCGATACAGATTGGTATGAATCCACAAAACATGAGCTTAATTTCTTATTCCCTTTATTAGAACCAAACGGTGTTCTAATAATTGATGATTATGGAGACTGGCAAGGAGCAAAAAAAGCAGTAGATGAATTTTTACCCCATACTCAATCGAAGATTTTACTTAATCGCATTGACCACACTGGGCGTATAGGCATCAAGACATAAATAAGCATATGTTATAACTGGGCAAAGCATGTGTTTTATCCACAAAACCCTCATATTTCAATTGCTCGATGCATACAATGCAACTTTATGGCAACCCATTCCCCCTACCTCATCGCCGAAGCCGGCGTAAACCACAACGGCAGCCTAGACATGGCCTGCCAACTCATTGATGCCGCCAAAGCAGCCGGTGCAGATGCCGTGAAGTTCCAAACCTTCATCGCCGATGCATTGGTCTCGCAAGATGCGCCGCAAGCCACCTACCAACAACATAACACCGGCACAAACGAGAGCCAACTTGAGATGGTAAAAAAACTGGAGTTGGGCTTCGACCAATTTCGCCAACTCAAACGCTATTGTGATCAGGTCGGCATCACCTTCCTCTCAACGCCTTTCGACGAAGCCAGCGCCGATTTTCTCGCCTCGCTCGATATCGCCGCCTTCAAAATTCCGTCGGGCGAAGTCACCAATCACCCATTTTTGCAACACATTGCCCGCAAAGGCAAGCCAATGTATTTCTCGACTGGCATGTCTTATCTTAGCGAAGTCGATGAGGCGTTACGAGCCATTTATGCCACCGGTAACCGACAGGTGACCTTGCTGCACTGCGTCAGCAATTACCCAGCTGCGCCCGAAGATATTAATCTCAGGGCTATGCATACATTGCACACGGCCTTTCATTTACCAGTGGGATATTCTGACCATACCGACGGCATTGAAATTGCCTTGGCTGCCGCGGCAATGGGAGCATGTGTCATCGAGAAACACTTTACCCTAGACCGCACACTCCCCGGGCCAGATCATATGGCTTCGTTAGAGCCACCGATGCTTGCCGAAATGGTGCAGCAAATTCGCCGTGTCACGCAAGCTTTAGGCGATGGCATCAAACGCCCAATGCCAAGCGAAGCCAATACCATGCTGGTAGCGCGGCGTAGCCTTGTGGCGGCTTGCTCAATTGCAGCTGGCACAACTATTACACCAGCCATGTTAACCGCCAAGCGTCCGTCTACCGGATTGTCACCGGCCATGTCGGATTGGGTGATTGGACGGCAAACGCGTATTGATATTCCGTCTGGCGCATTTATCTCGTTGACAATGCTGCAATAAGCATCAGGCTGTATTCGGTTAAAATTTCATACTATGACGCACACGATAGGGGTGGTGACCGTTGCCCGCTCAGATTATGGGATTTATTTACCGATTTTACGCGCCATTCAAGCCGAGCCAAGCCTTCGTTTATGGCTATACGTGGCCGGTGCGCATCTGTCTCCTGAGTTTGGCCTTACCTTACACGAGATTGAAAAAGATGGTTTTGTCATTGCTGAACAGGTAGAAATGTTGCTCTCATCTGACACGGCCCAAGGCATTGGCATGTCGATGGGGTTGGGGGTAATGGGGTTTGCGCAAGCCTTTGCCCGCACCCACCCCGATCTACTCATCGTTTTAGGCGACCGTTTTGAGATGTGCGCCGCTGCCTTGGCCGCGTTGCCGCATAAAATTCCATTGGCGCATATTCATGGGGGTGAATTGACCGAAGGGGCAATGGATGACGCACTCCGACATAGTATCACCAAACTCAGCCATGTGCATTTTGTAGCCACCCAAGATTATGCCCGTCGCGTCATTCAGTTAGGCGAGCAACCGACCCGTGTTATTATAAGTGGCGCGCCCAGCCTCGACCAATTGCGCCACACCCAACGATTAACCCGCGCAGAATTTGCCGAACGCTTCAAGATCGATTTGCCCGATGTTTTTTTGCTCGTTACTTATCATCCCGTTACACTTGAGTTTGAGCATACTGAATGGCAAATTCAACAATTGTTAACCGCATTACATCATATCCAATTACCGGTCTTGTTTACCATGCCCAATGCCGATACCAACGGGAGACTGATTCGTACGTATATTCAACACTATCAGGCCACACACGACAAAACCTTTGTCATCGAAAATCTTGGGGCGCTAGGCTATGCCAGTGCCATGAATTTGGCTGCCGCGATGGTGGGCAATTCATCGAGCGGGATTGTTGAAGCGCCTTGGTTTAAGCTGCCCGTTATCAATATCGGCAACCGGCAACGGGGCCGCACCCGCGCCGCCAATATTATCGACGTTGGGAATGCTGCCGATGCAATTGTCGCTGCCATTCAACAAGCCTTATCGCCGGCCTTTTGCCAAAGTCTTGCGACCATGACCCAACCGTTTGGAGATGGCACAGCGTCAGACAAAATTGTGGCGGGTATTTTGCAGGCGTTAAGC
>CAZLOF010000638.1:2521-3027 GCA_964560745.1 uncultured Thermoflexus sp. | reverse complement strand
ATTTTAATCCCCGCGTTGATCTGTCTCACTCAATGCCATCATTTGACAAAAATCTGACAACTGTAAAACAGGCGGCTAAAGCGCGGTTTGGGGGCTGAGAAGCATATACAATTCACATACGCCAGATTGGCGCTGAAAAATTATATATGTCTAAATCTCATAAAACCAAAGCCGCCAGACCCCGCGCTTATCTCGTCGGCGTAGAATTTCGCAACAATGTGCATAAACGCAAGGCTGGGCTTTCGTTACAGGCTTCACTCGAAGAATTGGCATTGTTATGTGACACGGCTGGCCTGGATGTGGTGGGGCAAATGACGCAAACGCTTGACGCGCCCAACCCCAACACCTATATTGGTTCGGGCAAAGTCGATGAACTATTGGCGTGGAAAAAAGCCGAAGATTTTGAAGTGGTGGTGTTTGACGACGAACTGTCGCCGCGTCATCAACGCGAATTGGAAGAATTATTGGGCATGGGCACGACCTTGATCGACCGCACTGCGCTCATT
>CAZLOF010000638.1:0-2511 GCA_964560745.1 uncultured Thermoflexus sp. | reverse complement strand
CCAACACGCCAGCACCCGCGAAGGCTCGTTGCAGGTGGAATTGGCGCAATATGAATATCGTTTGCCGCGCCTGACGCGCATGTGGACGCATTTGGCGCGACAGGCAGGCGGCGGCGCTGGTGGGGCTGGCAGTGGCGGCGTAGGCTTACGTGGCCCGGGCGAAACACAGCTCGAAATCGACCGGCGGCTCATTCGTGACCGCATCACCAAACTAAAGCTCGATTTGGAGAAGGTGCAGCAACAACGCTCACAGCAGCGCCAACAACGCAAACGCAGCGAGATCCCAGTCGTGGCGATTGTGGGTTATACCAACGCTGGTAAATCGACGCTGATCAATGCCTTGGCCAAGGCCGATGTGTTGGCCGAAGATAAACTATTCGCCACCCTCGACCCCACCACGCGCCGGGTGCGGCTACCACGTGGGCATGAAATGTTGCTGACTGACACGGTCGGCTTTATTCAAAAATTGCCGACCCAATTGGTGGCGGCCTTTCGCGCCACCCTCGAAGAAACCGTTGAGGCCGATGCTTTGCTGCATGTGGTCGATATTACGCACCCCAATGCCAATGAACAGGCCCAAACGGTGATGGAGACGCTGGAAACATTGGGGGCGGGCGAAAAACCGATGGTGATTGCACTCAATAAGGCCGACAAACGCAGTGCCGACCTCGCTGCGCTTGACAAGGCTGAAGCATCAGCCGAAGAATCGGGCGGGCGTGGCTTGCCTGAGGCCAATGGCATCTTAAGCGAGGGCGTACCAGTCTCGGCGCTCAAACACACCGGGCTTGAAGAACTGTTGAGCGAAATCGAATCAGTTTTATTCGAGCGTCTCATCCCCATCAAGGTGCGGTTGCCGTTTAAGGCCGGTGACCTGATGTCGATGATTCGCCGTGCCGGAAATATCGAATCCGAGATCCCCGAAGAAAATGGCATGTTGATCGAGGCACGTGTGCCCGGTCGCATGTTAGATTCGTTTAAGGCCTATTTGGTGAAGTAGTGAAAAGTGAAAAGTAGAAAGTGCAAAGTGAAAAGTGCAAAGATACTAAATTTTCACTTTCTACTTTTCACTTTCTACTTTTCACTTTCCACTCTAAAACTATGTGCGGAAGATTTACATTAGCAATTAACCCAGTCGATTTGGCGACCCGGTTTGAGGTGACGCAGACGCAAGCTGCCGAAAATCTGCGTCCGCGTTACAACATCGCGCCGATGCAAAAGACGGTCATCATCAAAGATGAGCAACCCGATGCCTTCGCAATGGCGACATGGGGGCTGATTCCGGTTTGGGCCAAAGACCCCAGCATCGCCTCAAAACTCATCAATGCCCGCGGCGAAACGGTGGCAGAGAAGCCCTCTTTTCGCACGGCCTTTAAAAAGCGGCGCTGTTTGGTGTTAGCCGATGGCTTTTATGAATGGCAAAAAAGCGCCGATGGCAAAAGCAAAACGCCGATGCATATTCATCTAGCCTCAGGCGAGCCGTTTGCAATGGCCGGACTGTGGGAAAACTGGAAGCCGCAGGATGCGCCAGAGTCGGATTGGCGAAGCACGTTTACCGGCATCACTATCGGCCCGAACGAATTAATGGCCCCTATTCACGACCGGATGCCGGTGATTTTGCCGCGTGGCCGTGAGCGTGATTGGCTCAACCCGGGCGGCGGTGTGGTCGAGCTGCTCGATCTGTTGCGCCCCTACCCCGCCGAGTTGATGTCGGCCCATGCGGTTTCTACACGGGTGAATTCAGTGCGGAATGATGAGACGGGGTTGATCGCATCAGCCAGCTAAATACCCCCGCCGCCAAAATATAAATAACAATCGCCAGCAAAAAGGGGCCATCCCAGCCCCCAAAATTGCGTTGCATAAACCCACTCAAGACGGGGGCGCTGGCCTGCCCAATGTTGGTTGAGGCTGACAAGATAAAACTGACCACCACATATTCGGCCCGCGGCGTATGATCGATGGTGAAAGCGCGGTAAATGGGCAAGATCATATTAAACAAACCAGCCCGCACAATAACCACCGCCACCACCCAGCTAAATTGGTGATTAAAGCCGATAAAAGCCAAACACGTTGCCGAAAACAAGGTTCCCAACACCACCACCCAACGCCGCCCCAGCCAACGCACCGCCGCCGGGCCAAGCATAGTTGCCAACCCATCCGATAAATTGATGAAGCCCAGCGTCGCGCCCAAAACCGTATCGCTAACATCAAAGCGGGCTTTGAGAAAAACGTTTAAGAATGGAAAGATGAGCGAACCGGCAAAATACACCATTGCCCAAGGGATCACCAGCTTAAAAATGGGCGACTGCAAACGCAATAAAACACGCGGGTTTAAATAACGCAACGTCGATTGCTTGGGCGCGGTGGTTTTTAACGCCACGTGTGTGTTGGGTGCATCAACTGCACCATTTACGCTATTATCAATCAAGGCCAATGGCAACAAACCAATAAAACGGACGGCAATAGAGAATAGCAGCACGGCCTGATATGCCGTAGCAGACCCTGCTTGCAAAA
>CAZLOF010000637.1:0-3030 GCA_964560745.1 uncultured Thermoflexus sp. | reverse complement strand
TCACTGAGTTAGATGTGTCTCACAACCAAATTAGTGTGCTGCCGCCCGAAATCGCCCATTTCACCAACCTCACTCGCTTGCATGTGCAGAATAACCAACTCAGTGTGCTTCCGCCTGAAATCTCCCATCTCACCAACCTAACTCACTTGAATGTGCAGAATAACCAACTCGGCGTGCTTCCGCCTGAAATCTCTCATCTTGTCAACCTAATCTCTTTGGATATACGGAATAACCAACTTAGTGTATTGCCACCCGAAATCGCCTATCTCGCCAACCTTACCAAGTTGTATGTGTCGTTCAACCAACTCAGCGTTCTACCACCCGAAATCGCTTATCTCATCAATCTCACCAAATTGTCTGTGTCTGGCAACCAACTCAGTGCGTTACCGCCTGAAATCATCCATCTCGTCAATCTCATCGGTTTGTATATGTCTGGCAACCAACTCAGCATGCTGCCGCCCGAAATCGCCCAACTCACCAACCTCAGCCAGTTGTATGTGTCGGGCAACCAACTCAGCGTGCTGCCGCCCGAAATCGCCCAACTCACCAACCTCAACCAGTTGAATGTGTCGATCAACCAACTCAGCGTGCTGCCGCCCGAACTGTGGCAACTTCAGCAACTCGAAAAGCTTGATGTGCGGGGCAACCCCTTGCCGGTGCCGCCCGAGGTGCTGAACAGCGAAGGAAAACCCGATGATGAATGGCCTTCTGCCCAACCCCTGCTGCGCGAATATGCCGACATTATGCGCAATGGCAAGGTGTTAAACGAGGCGCGGCTGATTGTGGTGGGCGAGGCGCGGGCCGGCAAGACCTCGTTGATTAAGCAGTTGTTGGGCGAGGTCTTTAACCCCAATGAAGATTCGACCCATGGTGTGTTCACCCGCGAGTTAAGTGTGTCTTCAGCCTTAGGCGATATTCGCGTCAATGCCTGGGATTTTGGCGGGCAAGACATTTACAAATCCACCCATCAGTTTTTCTTGTCTGAGCGGGCCTTGTATGTCTTGGTGCTAAACGCCGAGCAAAATGAGCAACAGAACCGCGTCATCTATTGGCTCAAACTCATCCAAAGTTATGGGCGCGGTGCGCCCGTCATCGTCGTTATCAACAAAAGCGAAAGCTATCAGCTCAATCTCGATGAACGGCGTTTGCGCCTCGATTTTGCCAACATCGCCGCGCCCTTCATCCGCACCAGCGCCAAAACACGGGCGGGGTTGGCCAGTTTGCGTGAGCAGGTGCAACAACAAATTTGTAGTTTGCGCCATGTGCATACCCGTTTATATGAACGGCATGTGCAGGTAAAACAGCGGCTGCAACGCAGCAACAAAAGCTATATCAGCCACGAGCAATTTGCTGATTGGTGCGACGAAGCCGAGATTAAAGGCGAAGAGCGTCAAGCGTGGCTGTTGCGCTTGCTCAATGACCTTGGCGCTGCCGTCGCCTTTGACGATGACCCCAACATGGCCGGCAAATATGTGCTCGACCCGGCTTGGGTGACCCGTGGGGTATACCAACTGTTGACCGAGGGCGGGCAGCGTTTGTGCGTGAGTGATGCACGGCGTTTGCTTGACCGCCAAACTTACCCCGCTGATGCTCCCAGTTGGCTGTTGCAATTGATGCACAAATTCGAGTTATGTTATCCGCTCAATGAGCAAGCTGACAAAGCCTATTTGTTGCTCGACAAATTGCCCAACATCACCCCGCCCGAGGTGGCTGATTGGGCCGAGCGTGACGCATTGCGCTTTGAATACCGTTACGCGGCCTTGCCAAGCAGCGTCATCACCCGCTTTATGGCGCGGATGCATCCTTTTTTGCAGGATGAGCCTTGGCTGACCGGCGCATTTTTGCGCAGTAGCGATGCACGTAATTCGGCGTTGGTGTATGCCGATTTGGGCAATGACGCTGTGTTTTTGGCGGTAGATGGCTATGAGGCCACCCGTCGCAGTTTTTTGGCCGCCATCTGCGCCCAATTCGAGCATATTCACGCCAGCGTCAATTTACAACCCGAGGCCTATTTGCCGATCTCGGCCCATTTTCTGGATGCCAAAGAACGCGAGCGCAAAATTAAGCCCAAGCCCTTAGCCTATGCCGATTTGTTGGCCGCCGAAGAGGCCGGTGAACGTGATTATTTTGTGCCAGAATTACGGCGGCGTGTCAACCTGCGTGCTTTGCTGGATGGTGTGCGGGTCGAGGTATCGCCACAGGCGTTGTATGAGGTGTTGAAAAAACACTTCTCGAAAGATGAGATTAAGATCATGTGCGACGATATTGGGCTAGACTTCGAGCAAATTTATGCTGGTGATGGCGGTAAAAATCGTGCTGGGCACGAAGTCGTCAATTATGTCAAACGCCACGACAAACTTGATGTCCTGCTGCGTTACATTCGCCGTGAGCGCCCGGGGGTGATTTAGGACCGGAGCGCCGACATCCTGTCGGCTCTTTGAGTCACCCATAATACTCTTTTTACGTTAGTCAAAGAGCCGACAGGATGTCGGCGCGCCATATGGCGCTCCATATGGCGCGCCGGTCAAATCACCAGCCAAACAACTTCGCCGCCCGCTGCACAATATGCTCGCCAATGGCAAAGCTGGCGGTAGCGGCGGGTGAAGGCGCATTGAGCACATGCAAGGCCTTGGGCGAATCGACGATGTAAAAATCGTCCACCATCTCGCCGCTGCGATGAATCGCCATTGCCCGCACCCCCGCCCCACCTGGCACAAGGTCATCCGATTGTAGACTGGGCATCATACGCTGCAATGATTGCACAAAGAGCGGTTTGCTCAATGAGCGGCGCATCTCATTTAACCCCGTGCGCCAATATTTGGCAGCCAAACGACGAAAACCGACAAACCCTAGCGCATTGGCGGTTTCACCGAGGTTAATTTTGCCAAAGCGATAGCCCTCACGCGCAAAGGCAAATACGGCATTTGGCCCAGCTTCTACACCAACGCCATCGTCACGTATAACGCGGGTGAAATGTACCCCTAAAAATGGAAAACTGGGATCTGGCACAGGGTAGATGAGGCCACGCAC
>CAZLOF010000636.1:0-3035 GCA_964560745.1 uncultured Thermoflexus sp. | reverse complement strand
GCGCATGATTGCCGGATTTGAAACCCCAACGGCTGGCACGATTCATTTGGATGGCAAAGATATTACCAACATCTCACCAACAAAACGTAATGTCGGTATGGTGTTTCAATCCTATGCCTTGTTTCCGCATCTCAGCGCCCGTGACAATATTGGCTTTGGCCTCAAAATAGCTGGGCAAAGCAAAGATGCCATTGCCAAGCGGGTTAATGAAATGTTGGCACTCATTAAAATGCAGCCACAAGCCGATCGATTTCCGCATCAGCTTTCGGGCGGTCAACAGCAACGGGTGGCCTTGGCACGGGCCTTGGCTGTCAAACCCCAAGTGCTTTTGCTCGACGAGCCACTCTCGGCCCTCGATGCCAAAATCCGCGAAAGCCTCCGTAACGAAATCCGCGATATTCAACGTGCCCTAAACATTACAACCGTTTACGTCACCCACGATCAAGAAGAAGCGCTGTCGGTTTCAGACCGCGTGGTAGTGATGAGTGCCGGGCATATCGAGCAAATTGGCACACCACTCGAAATTTATAGCCACCCCCAAACACCATTTGTCGCCGATTTCGTCGGCTCAATGAATTTCATCCCCGGCACGGTGATCGACAACAAGGGCAATGTGCGCTGTGCATCACATACTTTTAATGTTGGCACAAACGCCAGCGCATTTCCACCAAACACAGCGGTGCGGTTGGCGCTGCGCCCCGAAGAATTGCGCGTGTATAACCGTGAGCCGCAGCAGCCAGACAGCTTGCCCGTTACCCTTAATAGCGCCGAATTTATGGGCACAACTTATCGTTTACATTTGGCGGCGGGTGAATTGGGCACTTTGCTGGCCGAGGTGCCTGCGAATTATGCCCGCACCTTGCACACAGCGGTTGGCGCACCGTTGCAAGTGCAATTGCCGAGTGAGATGTTGCGTGTCTTTACAGCTTAATTATGCCCAATAGCACCCTTTGCCTTTCTTTTGATTTCGACGCGATGTCGGTATGGTTTGGCTATAAAAATGTCACGCCTGCCATGTTGTATCGTGGCGAATATGGGGCCAATGTCGGCGTGCCACGCATTCTCGATATTTTGGCTGAATATGGCATCAAATCGACCTTTTTTATTCCGGGCCACACGGTCGAATCATTCCCAGAACCCGTCGAAGCGATCTTAAAAGCCGGGCATGAAGTGGCGCATCATTCCTATGCCCATATTGACCCCAGCGAACAAACGCCAGAACAAGAACGCGAGGATATGTTACGGGCGTTGCATGTGCTCGAAAAAATAGGGGTTAAACCGCTCGGTTTTCGTTCGCCTTCTGCCGATTATTCTGCCATCACCTTGTCATTGCTCGAAGAATTTGGTTTTCTTTACGATTCTAGTTTAATGGCCGATGACTTCAAGCCCTATCACCCGCGTCTGGGTGATAAGGTCTCGCAGCAATCGCCTTTGCTAAAAGGCCGCCCAGCCCGTATTTGGGAATTTCCGATGTGTTTTGAGTTTGATGATTGGGTGCATTTTCAATTTAATTTCAACCCCTATCGCAACGGAACCTCAGCCCCCAGCAAAGTGCTCGAAATTTGGACTGAAGAATTTGACTGGATGCATGAAAATGTTGATGGCGGTATTTTGACCGTCGCCATGCACCCCCAAGTGATTGGGCGTGGGCATCGTATTGCCATGCTTGAAAAATTCATTCGGCATTGCCTCGCCAAAGGCGATGTGCGTTTTGAGGCGATTGGCGATGTGGCGACGCGGTTAGTAAATAATGGCAATTAAAACAAATGTTTATAAAAATCGCCATATGGTGATTTTTATAAACATTTGTTGTTTTCTCCGAATTATTGAGAAGAAACGCTATTTTCATCAAAATCATAATTATGCAAACCAATCACGAAAATACCCTTAACAATAACACCCCACGCGGTATGCTTACCCTTGAAATGTTGGCAGCCAAAGCCAGCAGCGGCGAAATTGATACCGTTGTCGTTGCCGTCACCGATCATATGGGGCGCTTAATTGGCAAACGTTTTGATGTCGATTTCTTTTTAAGTGATGTGGCCTCACATGGCACACATGGATGCGACTATTTATTGACGGTTGATATGGAGATGACTCCTATTCCGGGTTATAAATTTGCCAATTGGGAATTGGGCTATGGCGATTTTCACATGGTGGTCGATCTTTCAACTTTGCGCATCGCCAGTTGGCTTGACCGTACCGCATTGGTGTTGTGTGATGTCGAAGTTGAGCACGGCGAGCATCACGATTTAGCCGCGGTGGCCCCGCGCTCAATTTTGCGGCGACAATTGCAACGCGCCGCCGACATGGGCTTTACGGCAATGGCGGCCTCTGAGCTTGAATATTATTTGTATGAAGAATCTTATCGCAATGCCTCACAAAAAGGCTATGCCAATCTCAGCCCAGCCGCTTGGTATTTAGAAGACTATCATATTTTGCAAGGAACCCGCGAAGAGAAATTTACGGCGGCGGCCCGCCGTCACCTCGCCGCGTCGGGCATACCGGTTGAAAATAGCAAAGGCGAATTTGGCCTTGGGCAACATGAAGTCAATGTGCGCTATGCCGAAGCCTTAGCAATGGCTGACCGGCATACCATTTACAAACAGGCGCTCAAAGAAATTGCCGAACAATTGGGTGTGAGTGTCACCTTTATGGCAAAGCCGCATAGCGGGCAGGCTGGCTCGTCATCCCACATTCATTTTAGCCTTTGGCAAAATGACCGCAACGCCTTTGCTGGCGATAAGCAATTGGGGCCGGTGAAAGGCAGCGATGAATTTCGTTGGTTTTTAGGCGGCTGGATGGCGCATACTCGCGAATTGATGCCGTGTTATGCCCCAACCATCAACAGCTATAAACGTTATGAAGATGGCTCGTGGGCACCGACCCGAATTGCATGGAGCTATGACAATCGCACGGCGGGTTTTCGTGTCGTGGGTAAAGGCAGCAGTTTGCGTATCGAGTGCCGCATTCCGGGTGCCGATTGCAACCCTTATTTGGCCTATGCCGCCGCCTTAGCGTCGGGGCTTGATGGT
>CAZLOF010000635.1:1108-3039 GCA_964560745.1 uncultured Thermoflexus sp. | reverse complement strand
CGGCAAAGCCGCCCACAACAACCCTGACATAGTGATTTCGGCGAAAAATTGTTTTAAGAAACACCGTCTAATGGCAATGAGCTGTGTGAAATAGCATCATCACCCACGTTGCCGCACGGCCTCATACAATAATATGGCTGCCGAATTTGATACATTGAGTGAATTGACGCGCCCACGCATAGGAATACGCACCGAAAGATCGGCAGCGGCAAGGATTGTTTCACTCAGGCCATATTTTTCTTCGCCTACAGCCAACGCCACCGGCTGCCGCAAATCAATTTCGCTATAAACTGGCGTAGCGGCTGGCGTGGCGGCAACCAATTGAATATGGTTGGCCCGCAACCAACGCAATACTTCGGTCGTGCTCGCCTCGGCAATAGGCACGGCAAACAAAGCCCCTTTACTCGCCCGCACCACATTTGGGTTGGTTAGGTCGGTGATGGGGTTACACGAAATCACCGCATCAACCCCCGCCGCATCGGCAGTGCGCAAAATAGCGCCAAGGTTACCCGGCTTTTCTACCGACTCAATCACCACCACCAACGGCGCTGCCGATAAACGCAAATCTGCCAACAATGTGCTAGGCTTGCGAAAAACCCCTACCCAACCATCAGGGCTATCGCGATAAGCGATTTTCTCAAATGCCCGCTCGCCTAATTCAATGACTTCGGCCCCAGCTTGGCGTGCTTTGGTTAATAAACCGTGCAAGTCGTGTCGGTTATGTTCGCTACGATACAGTGTGCGCAAAATCGCACGCGATTCAATCGCCAAAGCAATTTCTTCGGCCCCATCGACCAGCATCAAGCTCTCTAAATCGCGTTGTTTTTTGTCGCGCAAGCCTACGGCATGTTTAATACGGGGGTTATGAATGCTGGTAATAATATCTGACATGTTATGATTTGTGTGCATATTCTCTATCTTTTTAATAAACAGAGACATTTTAAAAGGATGTACTGCCGAAATCACGATCTTTCCACCCCTTGAAGGGTGGAAAGATCGTGATTTCGGTGCAAGTTGTTTTTGACTGCGTAATACCGAGAAATCGGCATTATCACCAGTTACTCACCAAAAGCAGGTATAGTGACATAGTTTACATGACGAAAGGGCAAAAAACGGGAATCAAGCACACCAAATCCACGCCAGTGGTTATGGATTTTTTACGAGAAACGTATCTAGAAGCACAAGCACATCACCGTGTTGTACTACGCGAACTAGCCGACCGGCTGGGTGTATCGGCCCCGGCAGTCTCACGTATGGCACAGCGCCTCATTCGCAAAGGCCTAATGCACCGCGAAGGGGCGTGTGGCTTGGCGCTAAGCGAAACCGGCACCAAAATTGCCCTTAAGGCCCTGCGCCATCAACGTATATTTGAAGTTTTTCTGGTGCAAAAATTGGGCTATACCTGGGATGAAGTCTTCCCGATTTCAAAATCGGCCTATTGTCATTTAGATGATGAGTTGATCGAGCGCATGGCAACCCAACTCAACCACCCAGCCCGCTGCCCACATGGCGACCCCATCCCCACCCACGATGGCAAAATTCACATCATGCCTGCCACCCGCCTAAACGAGCTAGAACCCAACTATCACGGTATGGTCGGGCGGGTCGATTCACACGACCCCGAAATGCTCAAATATTTAACCTCTTTGGGGTTATCGCCCGGCGCTTCGGTCACGATGTTAGGCCGCGCCCCATTTAGCGGCCCCATTCGGGTAAAAACAAAACCTTTCCACAGCACATTTGAAAATGAACAAGTGATTGGGGCAGAATTGGCCTCGCATATTTGGGTCGAAAGCCTGCCTTAGGCCGCGCAGCCATTTAAAAAACTGGGGAAGTAAAACAAATTGTCGTCAAAAAAAGTATCGGCCCTGTTGACCTTAGTAGCCACAATGCAGAAACCCTTTTTGGGCTACGGTTTTGTGGTTTAAGCG
>CAZLOF010000635.1:0-1098 GCA_964560745.1 uncultured Thermoflexus sp. | reverse complement strand
GTCGCCTAAAATACCAGTTAGCGGCTTTTCAATGATTCACCCCACGGGCCCGATACTGTTTTTGGCTTACGTTTTTGAGGTTACGCCTTATTGCACCGATGCCTCAATACCGAGTAAAATCAATGACATTAGCTCGTCCCATATCACACATAATGTGAAATATACCCACTAAAAATCATGTCACTCTTTAAACGCGGTACCGATCCTGTTTTAATTATTGGTTTAATCATCTCAGTCTTGTTTGTTGGCATCGCTATTCTATTCCCATTAGTAATGATGCTAGGCAGCGCCTTAACCCAAGAAGCCCTGCCCTATTTTGAGCGCTTTTTGTTGCGGCCTGCCTTTCAGCAAATTATTGGGCGCACATTGGTTCTAGGAACCTGTGTGGCGGTATTAGTCACCTTGGTTGGTTTTATTTTTGCATTTTTTCAAGCCCGTGTCGCTGCACCCGCATGGCTTAAACGGGCGGCACATTGGATGGCGCTTGTGCCGGTGGTCTCCCCACCCTTCGCCGTCGCTATCGCCTTTTCAACCTTATTTGGGCGCAATGGTCTCATTACCTATAAAACCTTTGGGGTGCGCGGCGAAATCTATGGTCTGTTTGGCATGACGGTTGTCATGGCTTTGTCATTTTTTCCAGCCGCTTACCTCAATATGGTGGGTCTAATGCGGGCGCTCGACCCCGCCTTAGATGAAGCCAGCACCAACCTCGGCGCGAACCGTTTCACCACTTTTCGCAAAGTCACCTTACCCATGCTTGCACCCGGCATCGCCAGTTCGCTCTTGCTCTTGTTTGTCGAGGCCATTGCCGATCTTGGCAACCCGCTCACCATTGGCGGCGATTATGTGGTGTTGGCGGTACGTCTATTCATCGCTATTACTGGTGAATATGACGTATTAGCTGGCGCGGTGCTCTCTGTCATCTTGCTCGTGCCAAGCCTCATCGTCTACCTCATTCAAAAATATTGGGCCGACCGCGCCTCGGTCGTCTCGGTAACAGGCAAACCCACCGGCACAGTCAATTTGCTCACCGATTGGCGTGTGCGCGGGCCAATCATCGCCATTGTGGTATTGGTGGCGGCACTCACGGCCCTACTT
>CAZLOF010000634.1:0-3045 GCA_964560745.1 uncultured Thermoflexus sp. | reverse complement strand
TGTGCAGGCTGCTGCCGACGCCGCTCGACCCGTAGGTGAGCTCGCCCGGCTTGGCACGTGCCTGCGCGATCACGTCAGCGACGGTATTGGCCGGGTTGGCGGTCGAGACGACCATGACGTTGGTCAGGATGCCGGTGGTGGAGACCGGGATGAGATGCTTCAGCGGATCGTAGCCCGGCGACTTGTAGAGCCCCATGTTGAAGACGGTGGCGCCCTGCGAGGTGAGCAGCAGCGTATAGCCGTCGGCCGGCGCCCGTGCGCCCTCGGCCGTGCCCAGCAGGCCACCGGCGCCGCCCTTGTTGTCGATGATGACGGGCTGGCCCAGCGCCTTCGCGAGCTGCTCGCCGAAGGTGCGCCCCACCGTGTCGGCGCCGGCGCCCGCCGCGAACGGGATGATCATGCGGATGGGACGCTCCGGCCAGTCGGCCGCCATCGCCGGGGCCGAGGCGAGCGGCGGCCACGCCAGCAGCAGCGCGCCGGCCAAAGCATGCCGGCGCGTCAGAACCTGCCGTTGTGAAGTCATGTCAACTCCTCCCTGGAAGGTGCCGGGCCACTCGGCGTGGCCCGGCTTTTTGGTCCGGCTTACTTGTCGAGCCAGACGTCCTCGAAGCGCGAGCCGTTGTAGAGGCTGTTCACCATCGGGCGGAAGCCCTTCACATTGGGGTGCCAGCAGCTCGCCGCGGCGTTCCACATGATGATGGGGCGGAAGCCCTCCTCGAGGATCTGCTTGTCGATCTCCCACACCATCTTCTTGCGCTTTTCGAGGTCGCGCTCGGCCGACTGGATCGGGAACATCTTCTCGATCTCGGGATTGCAGTAGCCGACATAGTTGCGCTCGGACTTGCAAGCATAGTGCTCGAAATAGGTCTGGTCCGGATCGTCGACACCATTACCGGTCGTGTTGAGGCCGACCGAATAATCCTTGCGCGCGACCTTGTTGAACCACAGGGAGGTGTCGACGAGGTCGAGCTCACCGTCGATGTAGATCTCCTTGAGCTGGTCGATCAGGATCACCGCCGGGTCGCGATAGAGCAGATGATTGCGGGTCGCGACCTTGAGCTTCAGCTTGTTGTCGGGGCCGTAGCCCAGCTTCTTCATGATCGCCTGGGCCTCGGCCCGGTTCTTTGCGACGTCGGGTCCGTAGCCCTTCACCTGGTCGAACATCTCCTTGGGCATGCCCCAGACGCCGCCGGGTGCCGGCTCCATGATGCCGCCGGCCTCGCCGGCCCCCTGGGCGAGGATATCGACGAACGATTTGCGGTCGATGGTAAGCAGCATGGCGCGGCGGATGTCGGCATTGTTGAACGGAGCCGCCTCGCTGTTCACGATCAGGTTGGTGCTGTTGTTCATCGGCGCGACTTCGCAGATGGCACTCGAGGCCTGGGCCTTGATGTCCTTGAGCAGCGGGATGGTGACGGCGTAGGGCGCGGTCATGTCGTAGCGACCCGACACGAAGCCCAGCATGGCCGTGCCTCGAGCCGGCACGATCGGTATGTCGATGCCGTCGAGATAGGGCTTGCCCTTCTTGAAGTAGTCCGTGTTGCGGACGAGCTTGATGATCTCCTTCTGCTTGAACTCGCCGATCTTGAAGGGACCTGTGCCGATCGGCTTGGTGCGCATCTGCGCTGTCGGCACGTGGCACGAATAGACGGGGCTGTAGCCCGAGGCGAGCAGCACGAGGAGGGAGGGCTGCGGCTGGCCGAGATGGAAGGTCACCTCGCGGTCGCCGTTGGTCGTGACCTCCTGGAGGTTCCAGTACCAGGAGGAGCGCGGATTCTTGCGCAGCTTCTGGGTCTCGCTCTTGCCGGTGAGCATGTCCCAGGTGCACTTCACGTCGGCCGAGGTGAAGGGCTTGCCGTCGTGCCACTTGGCATTGCCCACCAGCTTGAAGGTCAGCTTCTTGCCGTCCGCGCTCCAGGCCCAGCTCTCGGCGAGGTCCGGGCGGATCGTCTCGAGGCTGTTCTGGGGGATCTGCTGATCGAACAGCACCAGATTGTTGTAGAGGCCCATGAAGGGCACGACGGTCGATGTCGTCGCCTCTTCGTGGATCGAGGTACTGGGCGGATTGTCCGCGAAGTACATCTTCAGAATGCCGCCGCTCTTTTGCGCGAGCGCCGGTGTCATCGACAGGCCAAGCGTCGCCACGACGCCAAGAAGTCCAGCAGATAGCCGCATTGTTTCTTCCTCCCTTGCTTTGTTGCAGGGAGGATGACGCGACAGGGGCCCTCCGTCGAGAGGGTCCCTGCCGGGAATGCGGCTAAAGGCCGGCTACTTGTCGAGCCAGATGTCCTCGAAGCGCGAGCCGTTGTAGAGGCTGTTCACCATCGGCTTGTAGCCCTTCACGTAGGGCGCCCAGCAGGTTCCCGAGGCATTCCACATGATGATGGGGCGGAAGCCCTCCTCGAGGATCTGCTTGTCGATGTCCCAGACCATCTTCTTGCGCTTCTCGAGGTCGCGCTCGGCCGACTGGATCGGGAACTGCTTCTCGATCTCGGGATTGCAGTAGCCGACATAGTTGCGCTCCGACTTGCAAGCATAGTGCTCGAAGTAGGTCTGGTCGGGATCGTCGACGCCGTTGCCGGTCGTGTTGAGACCGACGGAGTAGTCCTTGCGCGCGATCTTGTTGAACCACACAGCGGTGTCGACGAGGTCGAGCTCGCCGTCGATGTAGATCTCCTTCAGCTGGTCGATCAGGATCACGGCCGGGTCGCGATAGAGCAGGTGGTTACGCGTCGAGACCTTGAGCTTCAGCCGGTTGTCCGGGCCGTAGCCCAGCTTCTTCATGATCGCCTGGCCTTCGGCGCGGTTCTTGGCGACGTCGGGACCGTAGCCCTTCACCTGGTCGAACATCTCCTTGGGCATGCCCCAGACACCACCGGGCGCTGGTTCCATGACACCGCCGGCCTCGCCGGCACCTTGGGCCAGGATGTCGATGAACGACTTGCGGTCGATGGTGAGCAGCATGGCGCGGCGGATGTCGGCATTGTTGAACGGAGCCGCCTCGCTGTTCACGATCAGGTTGGTGCTGTTGTTCATCGGCGCGAC
>CAZLOF010000633.1:0-3048 GCA_964560745.1 uncultured Thermoflexus sp. | reverse complement strand
TGACACAAGATATTTTGACGCGATTGCTTGAGCATAATCATTGGGCGAACTTGCAGGTGCTAGACGCTTGCGAGATGCTTTCGGACGAACAGCTTGATTTTCAACCGCAGTTGGCGGTGCGCGGGACGATTCGAGATACGTTGCAGCACCTTGTGACTTCGCAAGAAGATTATGCTTGCATGGCAACGACGTTTGACCATCCACCTGAGCGTATTCATACGCTCTCATTCGCCGAAATGCGCGAGATAGCGACACAATCTGGTCAAACACTGCTTTCAATCGCCCCAGCGTTCGCAGGTGCAACGCCCCCCTCGCAGATAACCCTGACCGACGGCTATCGCGTTGATCCGTGGGTGATTCTCGTTCAAGTTATCAATCATGCAGCCGAGCATCGTGAGCAGATCAAGAGCATCATGACCACACTTGGGGTAGCGCCACCGAGGATTGATGGGTGGCGATTTGGCCGTGAGGTTGGATCACTTTTTTCTAACCAATCATAGGTGACATCCAAGAAAAAATGCTAAAGGATTGAAATAGCATGTTTCAAAATCAAATGCTTTTACGGTAAAATCAATAAAAATTTGACGAGATGAAGATATTTGATGAAACAATATTCGCTTTTTGAAACTGAACAAACAGAGCAAGTCACCGAAGTTCAAGAATGGGGAACTTTCAAAGATAGTCTTCGTGCACCAATTCATAATTGGTTTACTTATCCTGCTGGCTTTTCTTATAAAGCAGTAGAGTCAAGTTTTCATTCTAACGGTATTACGCAAGGTCAAGTTATTTATGACCCATTTATGGGTTCAGGAACTACAAATTTAGTTGCAAAAAAACTGGCGATTAACTCTTATGGTGTTGAAGCCCATCCTTTTGTTTTTAGAATTACTAGAACTAAAATGAATTGGGAAATTAATAGAGATGAAATCGTATATGATCTTCGAGAAGTAGAAACACAAGTAAAGAAGCGAAAAAAATTTTTTAACAGAACAGATATTCAAGTGTTGTTGGAAAACGAATTTCCTGAATTAGTTTTGAAATGTTATGAAAGCAGCACCTTGCTAGATTTATTTTTTATTCGTGATGCAATTGTAAAAGGTAATTTTTCAGAAGCGATTAAAGACTTGTTCTTTGTAGGTCTTACAAGTATTTTGCGGCAGGTTTCAACGGCAGCTACAGGGTGGCCTTATATCGCTCCGAATAAACAGAAAACAAGTTCTTTGAACAAAAATGCTATATTTGAATTTTCTCGCCAAATAAAAAAAATGGCAGATGATATTCAAACAACAGTTCAAGATGCGAATAAGGATTATGCTCATTATTTTCATAATATTTTTAATGCTGATTCAAGAAAAACTCAAGAATTAATTCCTAATGCATGTGCTGATCATGTTTTTACTTCACCGCCCTATTTGAACAACTTTGATTATGCAGACCGTACTCGTTTAGAGCTATACTTTTGGGGCGAAGCAAAAAACTGGGGAGATATTTCTAATAATATCCGAACAAAGTTAATTACTTCTGCAACTACTCAAATTTCAAGAGACGATCCAAGATATAACTTGTCTGGCGTTTTACAAGAAGCTAGCCCAGATGTTTTTGACTTTTTGAGAAAATCAATTTCACAATTGGGCAAAATTAGGTTGACTCGGGGTGGAAAAAAAAGTTATGATCATCTTGTATCTGGCTATTTTAATGATATGTTTGAAATTATCGCTGAAGTTTATAGAATATTAAAACCTAATACAAAAGCGGTTTTTGTTCTTGGTGATTCTGCGCCTTATGGTGTTCATATTCCCACTGATGATTTAATTGGAAAAATTGGTTTAGGGTTAGGATTTTCTAAATATCACATTGATGTTTTAAGAGAACGTGGTGGAAAGTGGAAAGATAACCCACAAAGACATAATGTTTTACTTCGTGAATCTATCGTTACATTATTAAAGGCGTAAATCATGGCAGAGGATATTCAAAACCCAGGGAGCGCTCTCGGAGAAGCTATCGGCGCAGAAATGGAAAAGGCATTGAATGACTTTTTGACAAATCTTGTTGAAAGCCGTGGTAATCACTTTTTAAGTAAAAGTCCATTAAAAAATCAAAATGGAAGGCCTAAAAAACTTTTGATGTATGATAATTTTGGCACTGCATATAATATTGATTCTGTAATCGCCAATGAAAGCATGCAACCAATTATTTTGATTGAATCAAAATACATTCGATACAAAAAACATAATCGGGATAAAGGCAGTTGGGTTTGTACTGCTCATCCAGCCGTAAGACGACGTTATGACAGTATTAGAAGTTCAATTGCTGTTTTGGCAGGTAATTGGAGTTCATCATCGTTAACGATGATGAAAAGTTACGACATTAATATTTTTCTTATCCCATTCACAAAAATCTGTGAACTTCTGGAAAAACACAAAATTAATTTTAATTGGGGCGAAAAAGATCGTGAGGTAGCAGAAGATGCATGGAAGACATATTTAGCTCTGACTGATGTTCAAAAATACGAAATTGGTTCAGAAATGGTGAATGTTGTTAAAGATGAATTAGCGATACTTGTTTTAAGTATCCTAGATGATACAGTTGAAAGAGAAGTTAACAGAATCACGATTGAATTACACTCGAATCTTGGTGAAGTGAAGGCTTATGAATTTTCAAAAGTTGATGAAGCTGTAGCATTTTTGAATACAGCAGAATTGAAAGAAGCATTTATTGCAAGTGACTCGCTTACATTATTTGACCCACCGCCCATCATAAATGATGAAGATGATGTATAAAAAAACGCCGATAACCACTTACTGGGTCTCAAGGTATGGATTGCGGCATTTTAAAAAATACAATTCGGTGTAACGAAGGTTATGCCTATGCCATAAAACTGCGTCATTTGTTAATGTCTAGAATGAAAGACGTAGCAACTCAAATAGCACAATAGAAACTGGGCGTGGGGAAGAAAATATTGGTTATGATGGAATGCAGCGCGAGAATTTAAATTTACAAATTAGCCCTATTCTAATTATCATCTCTAAGCCGTGAGCTACCTTTAAT
>CAZLOF010000632.1:0-3049 GCA_964560745.1 uncultured Thermoflexus sp. | reverse complement strand
GTATCACTCAACAGACGGGTGTTTTTTGAATATGCATTGCTTAAGCTGTTTTTTAGCTATCATTTCACTGACATATTGGGGCGTATAAGCCAGCGCCATGCTGCTGTTTTTGCGGCTTGGTCGCCACTGATGCCAATACGCGGTGTGGTTAACACTTGCGTATCAGAAACGGCATGGTCTTGCTCGATCCATAGGCCGCATGATTGATCTAAAAGGTTGCATGAATTAAACGCACGATCAATTCCAAACGCTTTGCACAAACGTCCGGGGCCATTGCACAGCGTTGAAATGTTGAGTTTGGGATGGCGTTGTTGCATGATATCGATGCCCTCAAGGGGGTGTAATGCGCGAATTAAGACTGCTGCGCCGATATTTTCGGCCTCTGTGACCACATTGAAACAAAAATGTATGCCATAAATAAAATAAACATAGGCATGACCCGCTGCCATAAACATGGCGCTATTGCGCTGGGTTTTGCCACGATAGGCGTGGCTAGCGGCATCGTTGGGGCAATAGGCTTCGGTTTCAATAATGCGCCCAGCTAGCCGTGCTCCATCAGGCATTTGGTAGACGAATCGTTGCCCAAGTAATTCACGGGCAACGATTCGTGTATCGCGGGCATAAAACTCATACGGAAGCAGCATTGTTTCAATGTAGCGCAGATTTTAAGTTGATGAAAGGTTTTGCCGATTTCACTATCTAACCCCCGAAGCGTAACTTTGGGGGTTAGATAGTGAAATCGGCCTATCATCTTTTAGGCATTACGTTTATTAATGCTTATTTTTTGCTGAGAAAACAGCAAAAATATGACATACGACTTTTCATTGGTGCGATAATTTTAGTAGATGTTGCGGTTGTTCGAATTCATCGCCCGAGCTTGTTTTTGGTCAGATCAACGTCGTGTTGTATCGTTGATCTCGGTAGGCTTGGGCTTGGTTGCGCTTGGGTTAATTGCTATTGGTCGCCCCGACCCGCCCCGCCAAGTGCCGCCGCGTGATGCAACGGTGAATGATATCTCATCACGCGATGTTAACCAATATGTACGCGTGACCGGTGTGTTGGCCCCCAATAAAACCCGACAGGTGCAGTTTCGTTTGGGCGGTATTACCCTTTCAGGCAGCCGCTATATTCCATTAATTGCGCCGGGCATTTTTGACCCGTTGTATGTGCTTGATCAAGGTATTCCTGAAGGTGCATTGACAGGCAACCCAATTACTTTGGTGGGCAAAATAAATGCTGGCTTGAATGCGCAACACCCTGCGTT
The DNA here is from genome assembly GCA_964560745.1 of uncultured Thermoflexus sp. Lineage (GTDB taxonomy): Bacteria > Chloroflexota > Anaerolineae > J036 > Brachytrichaceae > AQU-03. The sequence goes on along the minus strand of CAZLOF010000632.1, from coordinate 1,785 downwards.
ATATTTAGAAGTTGGTTCGCCACCCAATGAATATTTGCTTAGTCAATTGGCACGTTTGGGCATTGCGGTGTTAGCCATTCTAACTGCAAGCTTTATCATTCGTTGGTTGGTGCGGCGGCTTGATTATGCTATCCCTGTTTTTATAGCTTCAAAGACATTGCCACCTCAAGCTGAGGTATTTTGGTTTGGTGATTTAGGCCGCGCTTTTGATGGTGCTATTGCCCGTTTTGCGCCAGTGCACATTTCTGCTAAGGCAACTGAGGCCCAACTAGCCTTGGTTGGGGTGGGCATCAATGGTTTAAGCATCACCATTCGGCGTTTGGGTTTTGCCAATTTGTTTAACGCGGCGACTGCGGTTGGGGCCTTACCCGCAGCGCGTATCGAATTTGAAGACGAGCGGGGTTTGCGCCGCAAAGGCACCTTGGTATTTACTAGCTCGGCGACCCGCGAAGTGGTGTTAGACGTGTTGCGTTATGTCGGTCAATAACCACGACGACATACAAGCCGTTCAGCTTGGGCATCCCATGCTACCGAAAGTTTGCCATTAAGCGCGGCGCGTAAATCCTCGCCAATCAGATCCCCACGCCACCCGGGAAAAATACGTGCAACCTCATCCATTTTTCGACTGGCGGCCAATCGGCGCAAAGGGTCGGATGGGGCTAACAAGGTTGGGGCAATATTGGCTTCGATTGCGCGGACCCGCACCACTGCGAGCAATAATTCATAAAGGGCCGCGCCATGTTCATCAAGTGAGGTCGATACATAATCGAGGCGGGGTTGCTGATTCGCTGGCACGGCTAACCCAATTTTGATGCGCTCGACCAATTCGGCGATTCGCCGATCACCCAAACTGGGCGGCAAACTGCGCAAGTTCATGGCAGCGCTGGTGGTGGATGGGGCGCGGCGTGCCAATTCAATGAGCGGCTCATCTTTAATGACGCTGCGGCGCGGTTTGTCGCGGCGGCGGGCTTCATCATCACGCCAAAGACATAGCTCGCGCAAAACAGCTAAGCCTCGCCGGTCTAACCCAGTATGCCCTGCCACTTTGCGCCATAGCTCGCTGGCGGCTAATTTTTCGGTGACGCTACGCACCATCTCTTCTACGCCCTCGTTGTTCCAAGCTGTGCGGCCTAGCTCGGCCAAACGTGTGGCTAGGTTGTTATGAATGCCGTGTAAGTAGCGCACATCATCGGCGGCGTAGGTTAACATGCTGGTTGGAATGGGGCGACGCCCCCAATCGCTTAAGCTTTCGCCCTTGTCTAATTTAACACGGGTTTCGGCCTCGACCAGCCGGGCATAACCGGTTTGCAAAGGGTAGCCAATATAGGCCGCTGCAATTTGGGTGTCGAACCAAGGGCCTGATATTTCGCCTAAATTAGCATTCAAAATAGGCACATCTTGCCCCCCAGCATGCATAATTTTTAGCCGATCTGGTGCGCATAGTAAATTGGCAAGCGCTTGCATTTTGCCCGCTAATATCTTCGCATCAATCAGCGCGATACGCCCATCTGCGGTTGCAATCTGAATGAGCATCAGTTGGGGTTCATAGGTTTGTTCGCCCACAAATTCGGTATCAATGGCGATGCGGTTATCGTGTTGTAATGCAATTTGAAAATCGTCGCAGATGCGTTGTAGATTTGTTGGGGTGTCAATCAGGGTGTAATTCATAACAAAACGTCTATCATTGTAAGCCAGTGATTTGAAATTGTGTAATATCGTATCATCCCCCAAAAATGTAAATGCCGAACTCATGATAACTTCACATAAAATGTGATAGTGAGTTAG
>CAZLOF010000631.1:0-3060 GCA_964560745.1 uncultured Thermoflexus sp. | reverse complement strand
CCTTGCTGGGTATATCTTAATGTTGTTATCGGTGGCTTTGCCATCTGTAACAACATTGAGAGCGTGGTTTTGGCATTACGTTTTTTTATCGCATCTGTTTCTTGAAAAGCGCCGGGCCTTTCTAAATTAACGACATCGCTTGTGCGCACACATTCTCGACCGTGAGGCCGTAATGTTTGAATACATCTTTATAGGGAGCACTGGCCCCGAAGGTTTCGACCGTGACAAAGCGGGCATTTAGCCCAACATATTTGTGCCAACCTTGCGCCACACCGGCCTCAATGACCACCGAGGGCAGATTAGGGTTGATGACGCTGGCGCGATAATCGGCATCTTGTTGGTCGAACAATGCCCAACTGGGCATCGATATCACGCGGGCGCGAATGCCATTGGCGAGATTACTCGCTTGCGCCAAAGCCTTGGCTGACTCGAGCGCCAAACTGACCTCGGAGCCGCTGGCGATGAGTTGCACTTGGGCGGCTTCGGCTTCTTGTATTACATAGGCCCCGCGCAATAGGCCACTGCTGCGCGGCAAAATGGGCAAAGCTTGACGGGTTAATAGCAGCGCGACCGGCCCCTTGTGTGTGATCGCCACTTGCCATGCCATTGCGGTTTCATTAGCATCGGCGGGGCGAATGGTAAGCAAATGCGGGATGGCGCGTAGGCTGGCCAATTGCTCGACCGGTTGATGGGTGGGGCCGTCTTCGCCCACACCAATGCTGTCGTGGGTAAAGACAAAAATGCTGTGCGCCCCGCTAATGGCGGCCAATCGCAGGGTGGGGCGCATGTAATCGCTAAAGGTGAAGAAGGTGCCGCCGTAAGGGATGACCCCGCCGTGCAGCGCCATACCATTCATAATGCCGCCCATGCCATGCTCACGAATGCCAAAACGAATATAACGCCCGTTAAAATCGCCTTTTTTGAGTGAAGCCGCGTCTTTGGGTTGGGTATTGTTCGAGGGGGTGAGGTCAGCCGAGCCACCGATAAGGGCTGGCACTTTGCCGATGATGGCATTAATCACACTGCCACTGGCGGCGCGGGTGGCAATGGCTTTATCGGCGGGGTTAAAGGTTGGCAAGGCGGCTTCCCAACCAGCAGGCAAAATACCTTTGCGTGTGGTGCGAAATTCTTCTGCCAATTCGGGGTGAGCGGCGCGATGGGCCGCTACCACCAATTCCCATGCTTTGTCGGCCTTGGCGGCGTTGCTGCCGATGCTGCGCCATGCGGCCAATACCTCGTCTGGCACATAAAAATGTTGATCGGGGTCGGCCCCCAGCGTGGTTTTGGCGAGGCGCACTTCGGCTTCGCCGGGTGCATCGCTATGGGCTTTTTGCGTGCCTTGGCGGTTTGGCATGCCTTTGCCGATGATGGTTTTGCAGCAAATAATGCTCGGTTGGTCGGTGGCGGCGTGGGCATTGCGAATGGCGGCATCGATGGCATCCATATCATGCCCATCAATCACTTGGGTGTGCCAGCCATAGGCTGCAAAACGCTGCGGCACATTGTCGCTATAGCTCAGCGATGTTGGGCCGTCGATGCTGATGTTGTTATCGTCGTAAAACCATACCAGCTTGCCCAAGCCCAAATGCCCAGCCAACGAGGCCGCCTCGTGGCTGACCCCTTCTTGCAAATCGCCATCACTGACGATGGCGTAGGTGTGGTGATCGACTACGTTTAAGCCGTCCCGGTTGTATTTTGCTGCCATCCACGCTTCGGCCATCGCCATACCCACCGAGTTGGCTGTGCCGGCCCCGAGTGGGCCGGTGGTTACTTCGATGCCGGGGGTGACGTGGTTTTCGGGGTGGCCGGGTGTTTTACTACCCAATTGGCGAAATTGTTTGAGGTCATCGATACCCAGTGTGGGGCTGCCAGTGAGGTAAAGCAGTGCGTAGGGCAGCATGGAGCCATGCCCGGCTGATACAATGAATCGGTCGCGGTTAAACCACCATGGCTCACGGGGGTTGAATCGCATAAATGACTTGTAAAGCACCAAGGCCACATCGGCCATGCCCATCGGCATGCCTGGGTGGCCCGATTCGGCTTTTTGAATGGCATCGAGGGTGAGGGTGCGGATTGCGTTTGCGCAGGCGCGATCAAGCGCAGAGTAGTTTGACATGATGAGCGCGAATTATACGGGCTGGTGAGGCGGCTGGTATGCGAATACTCACAATGCTCTATACTACTCATTTTAGTCGCTATGAGTTATATTAAATTTGAGCAGCCACAGGCCATTGAGCATTTAGTTTTTCAGGTTAAACCTGAGCGTTTTGAAGAATGGCTGACCCTCGATCATGAATTGTGGACCTTGGCCGAAGCCCAATTGTGCCCGGGGTTGCTGCGCAAAGAAGTATGGGTAAACCAAAATGTGCCGGGCGAGGTGCATTGTGTCATTTATTGGCGTAATTATGCCGATTGGATGTCGATTAGCCCACAATGGCTTGAGGCCAATGAGCGCAAATTTGCCGAGCACTTTGGCCCAAATGAGGTTAAATTTGTGCGGGCCGATCATACCGATGGCATCGCTTGTTATAAAATCAGCGAGTTTAACAATTTAGCCGTCACTTAGCACTTTATACTTTCTACTTAAAAATGGTTATCGAACTACTCAAATTTTCTATTCCAATCGCAGAATGCGATTTGTTTGTGGCGCGTAACGAAGCTGTATGGGCCAAAGGGTTGCGTGAGCACCCGGGTTTTGTAAAACACGAGGTATGGCGCGATCTCAAAAACCCGACTGATGTTTATATCGCCATTGACTGGGAGACTTATGCGGATTGGAAATCTTTTCCGCTCGAAAAGATCAAACAGTTGGATGCGCAAATGGGGGGCAATTGGCCTGCTGTTGGATGTTTAGAGCTAGACATCATTTTGCATGATGATGAGGTTGAGGCGAGACACCCAAATATGATTATCGAATTCCTCAAATTTTCGATACCTGATGGCGAAGGTGAGGCATTTGTGCAGCGCAATGAAGCCATTTGGACGGCTGAATTGCGGCGACAACCGTGTTTTATTCGCCATGAAATTTGGCGCAATCGAGTTGACCCGCAAGAATTTTAT
>CAZLOF010000630.1:0-3063 GCA_964560745.1 uncultured Thermoflexus sp. | reverse complement strand
CCATAAAGGCATCGCTGCGCAATTTGATTTCACTGAATATATGCGCTTTGCGACTTACAACGAAAAAATTTATGATCGCAATGTCGAATTTGCCTTACAATCTGATTATGAGGCCATTCAATGGCTGCGCCGCAATGTCGCTGGTTCACCCGTTATTATGGAAGGCACGACAGGCGGAGCACTCTATCGCTGGGGCAACCGTTTCTCAATTTACACCGGCTTACCGGCAGTGATTGGCTGGCAATGGCATCAACGCCAACAACGCGCCGTTGTGCCCGACCGCTTCACTTATGAGCGCGACAACGATGTCGCCGAATTCTATTCAACCACCGATATCAGCCTCGCTTTAAAATTATTGCGGCGTTATCAGGTGCGTTATGTCGCAGTCGGCGATCTTGAACGCGCTTATTATGACAAAGCCGGCTTCGACAAATTCAATCAATTGGTCAGCAGTGGTTTCTTGCGTGTGATGTTTCAAAACAGCGGAACCACAATCTATGAGGTCATTGGAAATTAATGGTTAGTGGTCAATGGTTAATGGTTAATGATGAATGATAAATAATTAACCATTAACCACTAACCATTAACCATTAATCATTAATTTTTAACATGAACGATTTCACCGCACTCCTTCTTTGGTATGTTTGGATGCAAGTATTTGCACTTGCAGGCTGGTCAGTCGCTGCCCCATGGTTACATGGCTTGGCCGACCGAGGTTATGGCATCAGTAAAGCCTTGGGGGTGCTGCTAACCGGCTATGCATACTGGATCAGCGTCTCCGTAGGTTTATCACGGAACAACACGGGAGCAGTCATGCTCGCGCTACTGCTCGTGTTAGGGCTTGGCCTCTTACTCGCCAACCTGCGGCCAAAAGACCCAAACACCAGCACAGTTGCAAACCTAAGCCAACGCTATTCATTACGCAATATCAAAACCTTACTGGTTACAGAATTATTGTTTGTTGGCGCATTTTTGTTATGCGCCTTTTACCGCGCTTATAACCCTAATATCGAAACCGCTGGCGGTGAAAAATTCATGGAAACCATGATGCTCAACGCCATCTTGCGCAGCCCTAGTTTTCCGCCCAATGATGCTTGGCTGTCTGGATTTTCAATCAGCTATTACTATTTTGGTTATGTCATGCAAGCCATGCTCACGCGCGTCAGCGGCGTGCCATCATCAATCGCCTTCAATCTGAGCGGCGCAATGACCTTTGCCCTAACCGTTGTCGGCGCATTTAGCATAGGCTATAACCTATGGTCTGCCAACCAATCGCACAATGTTACAGCGGCAGAACCTGCCAATTTAAACGCTAAACTTCAAAATCCAAAATCTGCGCTCATTGCTGGCTTGCTTACCGCATTCATGCTCGCATTTATGGGTAATTTGGGTGGCGCAATTGAAAGCGGGCGCTGCGCAGGCGCAATCTCACCTGGCTCCATCGCTTGGCTCGATATCAAAAGCCTAAACAAAGACACCCCGCTCGAATGCAACGGTCTGCGCCCCACCCGTTTTTATTGGTGGTGGACATGGTCTCGCACGGTGCATGACTATACCCCCAGTGGCAGCGACCAAGAAGCCATTACTGAATTTCCGGCCTTCAGTTTTATGCTGGGCGATAACCACCCCCATGTCATGAACCTGCCTTTTGTGCTTTTGGCGCTTAGCTTGGCCTTGTGGGTTTGGCAAGGCAACCTCATGGTGGGGGCAGGACTGAGACCCGCCCCCACACCCCAAAAACCACGCCAAGGCAAAAGCCCGTCGGCGTTGGGCATCGCGCTGACCTTACCGCCCATTGGCAATACAGACATCTCAATTAACCTCACGCCTATGCTCGCGGTGCAATCGGTTTTATTGGCGATCATCATCGGCGGACTATCGTTTATGAACACGTGGGATTTACCCATTTTTGGCGGCCTGATTTTGGGGGCGCTAATCTTGCGTTACTGGCTCAATGGGCAAGCACTCGCACCCGCGTTGGTGTATAGCGTCGCCGTTTTTGCGCTCGCCTACTTGCTCTATGTGCCTTTCTATAGCACCTTTGCCTCGCAAGCACGTGGCATTGGGGTCAATCTGTTTAATGGCACACGCTTCCCACAATTCTTCATCATGTTCGCGCCCTTTGTCGTGCTAATCCCGGCATTTTTGTGGCAAGCCATTGGGCAATTAGGTAGAAACGGATCGGCGACCCGTCTTAAATCACCAACCCACACAAAAGAAGACGGGTCACCGACCCGTCTCTACGTTCAGGGCGCAGGATTATTGGCCGGATTTATGGTGGCGTGTGTGTTGGGCATGGTTGTGTTGGGTTTTGTCTCGCCGCCTATACGCAATTTGCTAAATGAAATGAACCGCACCGGCAGCGCAATGGGTGTGCCACGTGCCGTTGTCGAAAGCCGCGCATGGGCGCGATTTAGCGACCCTTGGGTGCCGCTCTATTTGCTCGGCAGCGTCGCATTGGTGGTCGTCATGATCAAGGAGATCAAAAATTTGGGAGGGAGAAATACGCCTCAAATGTTAGAAATCTCACAATCAACCAACCAACCAATTAACCAAACCCTCCCGTTCATCTTGCTGCTACTTGGCGCTGGGGCATTGCTAGCGGTCTCAGTCGAATTCGTCTTCTTGCTCGACAATTTTGGCACCCGTATGAATAGCATCTTTAAGTTTTACTATCAAAGCTGGGTGCTATGGTCAGTGATGGGCGCTTATGCAATGATGTCATTTGCGCAATCGCGCCAAATGGCCCATCGAGTCATCGTCGGTATTACGGGCATATTGATGGCGTTGGGCATGCTATACCCCATTTTCACCGCCTACTCACGCACCGATGACTTTAAACGCATTCCAACCCTCGATGGCGCGGCCTATTTGCGCCAATTTAACCCAGACGATGCCAAAGTAATCGACTGGTTTAACAACAGCCCACAATCACCCATCTTCAATTTGCAAACCACACAGACCGCACCGCCGCGCATTGCCGAAGCCCCCGGCGACAAAGGCAAGTCGTATGCCTACGAGGGTCGCATCGCCACCTTTACCGGCTTGCCTACCCTGCTCGGC
>CAZLOF010000629.1:0-3066 GCA_964560745.1 uncultured Thermoflexus sp. | reverse complement strand
CCGCGAGATAAATGCGCGCCGATTTCTGCCCGGCATCGAGGGTCGCCACGGCGAGATAAGGTTCGCGCGCCAGCGGATCATCTTGTGCCAATTCAGCACCGCGGCCAGAGGCGAGGCGATATTGCCCCCTGGATTGTCCACTGGATTGTCCACTGGCACCTCGTTGTTGGGCCAGCCGGTCGGGATAAGCCAAGGCCACAATACTCCCCGCTTCTGCTCGGCTGCCATCTTTCTCAGCGGCAATGCCCAATTGCCGGCGCCAATCCTTAGCCGATTGCTGGATGCGCGCGCGCATGCCGCGATCGCCACCCCCCGATTGCAGCAAGTCGAGACGTTGACCGAGATCGGCGCTGCGCGCGGTTCCGGCAACGAGATCGCGCTCGGTGAGGAGAGCCGCGACATCACAGGCGAGCGCGCCAAGGCCGCGCGATCGGCCGATGAGCAGCATATGAGCAAGGCGCGGGTGCAGACCCAGTTCCGCCATCTCCCGACCATGCGCCGTGACACGATGCGCAAGATCGAGCGCGCCCAATTCGCGTAACAATTCGCGCGCTTGCGCCAGGGCTGCTGCTGGCGGTGGATCCAGTAAGGTCAGGCTTGCGGGGTCATCGATCCCCCACGCGGCGAGTTCCAGCGCCAAAGGGGCAAGATCGATTTCGAGAATTTCCGGGCTCGGCTGGAGTGCGAGTGCGCGTTCGCTATTGGCGCTCCACAAGCGATAGCAAGTCCCAGGACCGAGACGCCCCGCACGACCGCGCCGCTGATCGGCATTGGCGAGCGCCACTTTCGTCGTGACGAGGCGCGTCATACCAGTCGCTGGATCGAAGCGAGCGATGCGGCGCTGGCCGCTGTCAATGACGATGCGGATGCCTTCAATGGTGAGTGAGCTTTCAGCGATACTGGTGGCAAGCACGATCTTGCGCCGCTTTCCCGCATCCGGCTGGATGGCACGGTCCTGATCGGCCAGCGGCAGATCGCCATGGAGCGGCAGAATGAGGGCATCGGCGATGCCGCCAAGCTCGCGCTCGGTACGGCGGATTTCAGCAAGTCCAGGAAGGAAAGCTAGGATGTCGCCCTGCGCCTCGGCAAGCGCGCGGCGAATGGCCACCGCCATCTGTCTTTCGATCCAGGTACCACTGTCATCGTCGAGATGATGCGTCGTCACGGGAAAGGCACGGCCTTCGCTGGTGATCCGGCGCGCATTCGGCATCAGCCCCGCAATGGCGGCACCGTCGAGCGTTGCTGACATGACGATGAGTCGTAGATCGGGCCGTAGGCTTGCTTGTGCTTCCAGCGCGAAGGCGAGAGCCAGATCCGCCTCGACGCTACGTTCATGGAATTCGTCGAATATGAGGGCCGCCACGCCTTTCAGCTCGGGATCACCCTGAAGCTGGCGCAGAAACAGACCCGCGGTGACACATTCGATCCTGGTTTTGGGTCCAATCTTACGGTCGAGCCGCACGCGATACCCGACAGTGTCACCAGCTATTTCGTTCAAATGCGCGGCCAGGCGATGGGCCGCACCGCGGGCGGCGAGGCGCCGCGGCTCCAGCAGGATGATCTTGCCGTCGCCGCGCCAACCGGCATCCATCAACGCCAGTGGCACTTGAGTGGTCTTACCCGCGCCAGGTGGCGCTTCCAGCACCAAATTGGGCGACAGAACAAGTGCTGCGCGGACCTCCGGCAGGATGGGTGCGATCGGCAATTGTGGATCGAATGTCGCAATCATGGCCGCTCAATAGCACCTAACCATCTATTTTAAAAAGAGAAGGACACGACACTATGCGTCTGAGTAGGAAATCCGACATCTTGTCAGGTTCCTGTCAGTGGCGGAAAATAGGATACCACCGTATCGCTCCCCACGTGAGATGACCCACCTGAGATGAATCTGAAAGTCCTCAACCTATGCGCCTGCTGCTGATCGAAGACAATGATCGCCTGTCCGAGTTCCTGGAAAAGGGCCTCGTTGATGCCGGCTTTGTGGTTGATCGGGCCGGCACGTTCACCGATGGCACGGCGGCGATCGATGCCAGCCGTTTCGACGCAGTGATCCTGGATCTTGGCCTCCCCGATGGCGACGGGCTAACCTTGCTTAAGGATCGCCGCGCCACGGGAGATCGGACACCGGTGCTGATTCTCACGGCGCGGGATGGGCTTTCCGACCGGGTCGGCGGTCTCAATGCCGGCGCGGACGATTATCTTGCCAAACCCTTCGCGATGGAGGAATTGGTAGCCCGCGTCAAAGCGCTGCTGCGCCGGCCGGGTGCCGCCTTGGGCGTGCAGCTCACTCTGGGCAATATCTGCCTCGATACCGTCGGGCCGAGTTTCATGATCGACGGGCGCACCGCCACTCTTACCCGCCGCGAATTGGCGCTCATGGAGATTCTGCTGCGCCGTCCGGGAAAGGTGATCAGCCGCGGCGCTATTGAGGAGGGCCTCTACAGTTTCACCGATGAAGTGGGCTCGAACGCCCTCGAAGTGCTGATCTCGCGCTTGCGCAAAAAGCTGGGCCAGCTCGGCGCTGACATCAATCTCCACACCGTGCGCGGCGTCGGTTACATGGTCATGGAACCGGCTAATTAAGCTAATGGCCAACTAGATTCCGCGGCGGTTTCGGCGCTAATCTCACCCATGGCCCGCACTAGCTCATCCCTGCAATTGCGACTTACCGTGCGCCTGCTCGGTGTGTTTGTCTTCGCCTTCTTTCTCACAGGCCTTGCCACGTTTCTGCTGTCGCGGGCTGATGATACGGAACTGCCGACCGATAGTTTGCTTGGCTATATGGACTACATCGCCCCAAAGGTTAGGATCGGCGCTAATAACCAGCCCACCATCAAGGATCTTAAACTCTACGACGAGAAGGCCTATATCCTGCGGCGGCCGAACGGCAGCGAGATCGAACGCGGCGGCAATGAGGATACACTAGCGGCGATTGAGAACATGTCGGCGGCACGCAGCGTTATTGATATGCCCGCGGGCAGCTACAATCTCACCTGGCTCATCGACAGGAAGACCGAGGATAACATCTATCTGATCTCGGTCCCCCTCAAGGTCCAGGGTCAGTTG
>CAZLOF010000628.1:1243-3072 GCA_964560745.1 uncultured Thermoflexus sp. | reverse complement strand
CCTGATTCACCATTTCTTTGCCGATGCGTACCGCCAACGGGGCACGAGCCGCAATTTGGTTGGCAAGCTCAAGCGCCGCCGCCAAATAACTTTCGACTGGCACTACGCGGTTAACCAACCCATATTGCAACGCTTCTTTGGCACTTAGCCAGCGATTATTCAGCACAATCTCCATCGCCAAGGCCTTGCCAACAGCGCGGGTCATGCGTTGAGTGCCGCCAGCGCCGGGAATAACGCCGATGTTAATTTCGGGCTGCCCAAACTGGGCGGTTTCAGACGCAATCATCATATCGCACGACATCGCCAATTCACAGCCCCCCCCCAAACAAAAGCCGGACACTGCCGCAATGATAGGCTTTTTGGTCTTTTTCAAACGATCCCACAATTCGATACGACCATTGGTCAACATATCAACCACGGTGGCGTTTGCCATCTCGGCAATATCGGCCCCAGCAGCAAAGGCCGCGTCATCGCCGGTAATGACAATAGCGCCGATGTTGGGGTCGGCATCAAAAGCCTCGGCGGCGGCAACCACCAAGCCCATAACATGACCATTTAACGCATTGCGTTGTTTGGGGCGGTTAAGACGGATAAGACCGGCTTTGCCGTGAATTTCGGTAAGAACGACTGAATCTGACATAAATCTCCTATTAAACCAAAAAATTAAGTCGATTGTAATCTGTGGTTGCAAGTCGTGGCTTAACCTGTGCTTAATAGTATTACAATATGTTTACGACCATGACATGGTGTTGAAAATTAATTGTTTCACATGATGTTGGTCAATGATTAAGGAGAAAAAATGAAAATTCCTACCCTTTCAGTCAAGCACATGAGCGCAGTATTGTTGGCAACAGTATTGGCAGCCTGTGCTCAACCGCCAGCCCCAACCGCCGCGCCTGCCAAACCAGCCGAACCCGCCAAGCCCGCCGAAGCTGCAAAACCGGCGGCTGGTAATGTCGATGTTGAATTGCTGTTCCCCGTTGCCGTAGGTGGCCCCATTGCCAAAATAATGGACGACTATATGGCGCGATTTAACAAGGCCAACCCCGGCATTACCGCCAAAGCGACCTTTGCCGGTGGCTATGCCGATGTGTTAACCAAGATTCAAACCACCGTGCAAGGTGGCGGCAAGCCCGCACCCGTCGCGGTATTGCTCAGCACCGATTTGCAATCGTTGCTCGATGCCGATTTACTTGAGCCGCTCGATGGTTATTTAACCAAAGCCGGTGATGCCTATGTTAATGATTTTTTCCCCGCATTTATGCTCAACAGCAAAGATAAAAACGGCAAAGTATGGGGCGTGCCTTTCCAACGCAGTACGCCGGTCATGTATTACAACAAAGCGCACTTTAAAGAAGTCGGGCTAGACCCAGAAAAGCCGCCCAAGAATTGGGCCGAATTGTTGGATGCCGCCAAGAAATTGACCAAACCCAATGGTGATCGCTGGGGGCTACAAGTGCCTAGCGACGGCTTCCCTTATTGGTTGTTCCAAGCTGGCCCAATCAGCTTGGGCAAAAATGTGGTGGGCGCTGAGCCAAACAAAGTGTTTTTTAACACGCCCGAATCACTCGAAGCGCTCGATTTCTTTGTTAGCTTGAGCCAAAAAGACAAGGTGCATCCGACCGGTGTTATTCCTTGGGCCACCACCCCCGATGCATTCTTGGCTGGCAAAGCCTCGATGATTTACCACACCACCGGCTCGCTCACCAACATCTTAAGCAAAGCCACCAACCCAGCCGATGTCGGCGTAGCCTTCATTCCGGGCAAAGCTGGCTTTGGCGTGCCAACTGGCGGTGGCAATTTATACATCTTTAAAGCCGCGCCACAAG
>CAZLOF010000628.1:0-1233 GCA_964560745.1 uncultured Thermoflexus sp. | reverse complement strand
AAGACGCAGCATGGAAATTGGTGCAATTTTTAAGCTCGCCTGAATTGGCTGCCGAATGGAGCCGTGACACCGGCTATATCGCCTCACGTAAATCGGCCTACGACACCGAAGTGATGAAAAAATTGGTTGCCGAAAAGCCACAATATGGGGTTGCGCGTGACCAATTGCAATATGCACAAAAAGAATTGACCAGCCACCAAGGCGCTCAAATTCAACAGATTTACGGCAATGCTATTCAAGCCGCAGTCGAAGGCAAAAAAGACTCAAAAACAGCCTTGGCTGATGCCCAAACCGCTGCCGACAAAGTGTTGAGTCAGTTTAAATAGGAATGACAAGGTGGCAGGGTGACAAGATGACAAGGTGATCCGAATAATAGAGTTTTCACGATCACCCTGTCACCCCTTCACCTTGTCACCCTGCCCCCCCATTCGCCCCACCCTATGTCTTCCAAATTTCGCGCCATTTTGCTTGGCGTTGCCCTATTGTTGCCATCATTGGTGTTTTTGGTGATGTTTACGGCGCTGCCTGTCGCCCAAACCATCATCAATAGTTTTTACCGGCGCAATCTTGCCACCCGCAACCAGCCAGTATGGGATGGCTTAGGTAATTATGTGCGGTTATTTGCCGCCGACAGCGATTTTTGGCAAGTGCTGACCAATACCCTGTTTGCTATTGCCATTGTTGTGCCAATTAGTGTTATTTTGGCTTTTTTATTCGCGCTTTTGTTAAATCAACGCATTCGCGGCATCGGTTGGCTGCGCTCAAGCATTTTTTACCCCACCATTTTGCCAATGGTCAGCGCTGCCAGCATTTGGCTGCTGATGTTTAATGTTGACTTCGGCTTGGTTAATACCTTCATTAAGTTGGTTGGGGGCAAAGCCCAAAATATTTTGGGCACCACTGATTGGGCGCTTTGGGCGGTTAGTTTTGTCATTATTTGGAAACTAACCGGTTTTTTGATGGTATTTTATTTGGCAGGTTTACAAGGGATGCCCACCGATGTGATGGAGGCAGCACGTTTAGATGGCGCTGGCGCGTGGCATACCATGCGTTATATTACCTTGCCTTTGTTACGCGGCACTACCATCTTTGTCATTACGGTGGCTGTCACCAATGCTTTTCAAACCGTCGATCATTTGTATGTCATGACTCAGGGTGGCCACAACAACGCCAGCAATTTGCTACAGTTTAATATTTAAGAAAACAATTTTCGTTTTCAATATTAAGGGCTAG
>CAZLOF010000627.1:0-3086 GCA_964560745.1 uncultured Thermoflexus sp. | reverse complement strand
ATATTGGCCTTCGAGCAACGCGGCGCAGGGGCGAATGAGCTTCTTGTCCTTCAAAATCGCCTCAACCATTTCGGCCACGCTGGCCCCGGGGGCGTAATAGGCGCTACCAGTTTTGAGTAAGTTGACGATTTCGGCCCCGCCGCTGCGGGTGCGTTGCACAATCGCATCAATGCGCTCTTGGGTGGTCCAGCCCATCTTCACCAAATCGGGCAATGGGATACCGGCAATGGTGCTGTAACGAACCAACGGAACCATCTCATCACCGTGACCACCCAACACAAAGGCGTGGGTGTTGTCTACCGAGCAGTTAAATTCCATCGCCATAAAGGTGCGCATACGGGCGCTATCGAGCACACCGGCTTGGCCCACCACGCGATTGCTGGGGAAACCTTTGGCGCTTAAAATCTTGTAGGCCATATAGGTCATGGTGTCGAGCGGGTTGGTGACGACGATGACGATGGCGTTTGGCGCGTGTGCAGCGATGTTATTTGCCACATCGGTGATGATCTTTTGGTTGATGCCGACCAAATCTTCACGAGTCATACCCGGTTTGCGGGCCATACCAGCGGTCACCACCACCACATCGCTGTTGGCGGTATCAGCGTAATCTGTGGTTCCGGTCACGCGGGTATCATAGCCTAGCACGGGGCCAGCTTCCATCAAATCGAGCGCTTTGCCTTTGGGCATGGTGTCGGTTTGTGGAATGTCGAGCAAGACGATGTCGCCCAATTCACGTGAGGCGAGCCAATGGGCGGTGGTTGCGCCAACGAATCCGGCTCCCACAATGGTAATTTTATTTCGCATGATGTTTTGTTTCCTTCCTCTAATCCTTTTAATAATGATCTAACGCAGCTAAGTTTTCGCCGAAATCACTATCCCACCACCCCCCTATGGGGGTGGTGGGATAGTGATTTCGGCATTATGTCTTTTTAGATTGTCCCACTTTATTGAGAAGATACTAAATTTACACAAAAGATCTGATGCCAGAATTATAGTCAGGCTTGTCATCTCTTTGCCTGACGGGCTTCCTTTATTCGCCCTTACGAATGACATCGGTTCCGACAAAGTTGCGTAACACTTCGGGCACAATAATGCTGCCATCGGGCTGCTGATAATTTTCCATCACCGCAATCAAGGTGCGGGGTAAGCCCAGCCCACTGCCATTGAGCGTATGCACAAACTCGGCTTTGGCCCCACGCTCGCGGCGAAATTTGATATTGGCGCGACGGGCTTGATAATCGCCAACGTTGCTGACTGAGCTGACCTCAAGCCATTCATTGCAGCCCGGCGCCCACACCTCGATATCATACGTCATACGGGCGGCAATGCCCATGTCGCCGGTGCAAAGTTGCTTGACACGATAAGTGAAGCCCAAGGCGCGGCAAGTCTCCTCGGCATGTTCGCGCATCATCTCCAAATATTCGTCAGACTTTTCGGGCAAGCTAAACATATACATCTCGACCTTGTCGAATTGATAGCCACGTTTGATGCCGCGCACGTCTTTGCCAGCGGCGGCTTTTTCACGCCGAAAACACGGCGTATAAGCGCAATACCATTTTGGCAAATCTTCTAAGTCAAGAATTTCATCGCCATGCAGATTGGTGATCGGCACTTCTGCCGTTGGCACCATCCACGCATCGGCATCGGCATCGTGAAACAAATTGTCGGCAAATTTGGGCAATTGGCCTGCCGCATACAAGGTTTGGCGTTTGACCATAAATGGCAAATACACCTCATGATAACCTTGGCGGGTGTGCAGATCGAGCATATAGGCAATGAGCGCCCGTTGTAGCCGCGCCCCAGCCCCATTTAACACATAAAAACGGCTGCCGCTCAGTTTTACGCCACGCTCAAAGTCAATTAACCCTAAATCGGTGCCAAGGTCCCAATGTGGTTTTGGGTTGGCTGGCTCGGGGGCACTGCCTTCAACGGTGCGCAAAATAACATTATGATCTTCATCTAGCCCAACGGGGGTGCGCGGGTCGGGAATATTGGGCAAAACGCTGGTGTAAGACACTAAATTGGCCTCTACTTGAGCCAATTCATTTTCGAGGGCGCTAATCTGATCACCCACTTGACGCATCTCGGCTTTTTTAGCCTCGCGCCCAGCAGCGTCGGCCATGCGGCCAATTTCTTTGCTCACATTATTTCGCAACGACCGCAGTTGTTCAGATTTTTTCAAAATGTCGCGGCGTTGCATATCGAGTTGCAACACGGCATCGAGTGATTCAGGTTTGTCCCCCCGGTTAATTAAGGCCTGCCGAACAAGGTCAGGTTGGGTGCGAATAAGGTTGATATCGAGCATGGTTGTAAGTTTACCGCATACGCCAAATCGAGAAATTGCTCAGTCTTTGCGTAGAAGTTACTACAACTTTATATGTTTGCACCAATGTTGCAAAATCGCGCAATCAAAGATAAATACAATTAGTATCATTATTTTTAAATCAGATTTTTTAGCGTAAAATGATAGATTAGGTTATATTATTAATGATTTTACAAGTGCATCTCAAGTTATTGGCTAAAATATTTAGAAAGTCAGTTTGATCAAAACAACATTACTGACCATCTCTTTCCCAAAAAAATGAGCAAGGTATTTAATAGTTTGCGCACCAAAGTGTTGGGGGCACTAACATTAGCATTATTGGTATTATTTTTAGCCCAATATGCCATCACACGGGCTGTACTGCTGAGTGGGTTTTCGCATCTCGATACAACCCGCGCCAACCTCAATTTACAACTGATTCGCACGGCCATCGAACAACAACTATCGCAATTGGAAGGGGTTTCGAAAGATTATGCCCATTGGGATGAGATGATTGATTTTGTGAAGGGCAGTGCCCCCAAGCTTATCGATACAAATTTCAGCCCACAAACCTTTAATAATTTGAAAATTAATGCCATTGTCATTACTGATGTCAATGGCAAAATCTTATTTTCAAAGGCAATGAATTGGTCGGACAAAATACCTGTGGCTCAATCGCGCGATTTACTGAGCGAAGCATCGCCAAGTGGGCGTTTGCTAAAACATAACGCCGCCAATAGTGAAATTATTGGCTTAATTTTGCTCGATAGCAACCCGGTATTGG
>CAZLOF010000626.1:0-3087 GCA_964560745.1 uncultured Thermoflexus sp. | reverse complement strand
GTCTAAAACCGTAACATCTTTAATGGTATGTAATGCCGGTAAGTCGTCGGGATGCACGAATTCTTGATATTTTCTGCCCAGTAACTCCTCACGGGGTAGGTTCATTAATTGGCAATATGCATCATTGACAAACGTTAATTTTCCTGATGGATCGCTACGCGACACTAAATCTTTTTGCGCTTCTACTAATGAGCGATAGCGAATTTGGCTAAGTCGCAGCTTTTCCTCATCTTGTTTGCGCTCGGTAATATCGGTGGCAATACCGGTGGTACGCATTAGTTGTTTGTTGGCATCAAAGATAGGCGAAGAACGATCATAAATCCAACGAACACTCCCATCTACCCGCACAACGCGATACTCTGCTTCAGTGGGTTCACCCAGCGCTTGTTTGGCAAGCGCAATTAAGATAATATGGCGGTCATCGGGGTGAATTACTTCAACATACTGTTGCGGGTTTTCATAAAAACCTGCGATGCTGCGCCCATAGATCGTTTCATAAGCTGGGCTAACATAAACCATTTTTTGCTCACGGTGATCAAACATCCAAAACGCTTCGGGGATATGTGTGATGATTTGTTCGAAACGTAAGTTGCTTTCATGCAAAGATTTTTCCAGTGTGCGCCGCTCAGTAATATCCATCGTTTGTAATATTGCGCAGGCTTCTCCGTTGACCACTGTCTTCCCAGCCGAAATCAAAACAACCCGTTCGCCACGAGTGCGACTGCGCAACTTTACTTCAAAATTTTCCACCTGACCTTGCTTGTTTAGCGCCTCCATCACCTGTGTGCGATCATCAGGGTTAATCCACAATCCCAGCTCGTTTGTTGTTTTGTGAACGGCTTCTTGTTTTTCAATTCCCCACAAATCGAGCCAAGCGCGATTAACCTCTAACAAATGGTTGTCGCGCAAACGAGTGATGGCGATTGATACAGGGCTATTTTCAAAGATAGTAGCAAAACGCTGCTCACTAGCCCGAAGTTGTTCTTTGGCTTGTTTTTGCACACTGGTAAGAGCTGATTTACGCGACATAAAAAACACCTTGTATAAATTTAAAAAAAGCGGAAAAAGTTGACCAAATGCTTGTTAAAGCGTATTCCTGTTGCATTTGGGTATGTAAAATGGCAAGCGCACTTAAACGCGCGTAGGTTGCTGATCGGCAAACGGATGGGTTTATGGCGATAATGTTGACATTGCCACAATTGAAGCGATCAAATAATACTGTGGGCATCGATTGACAAAACACGATTTTGTCAAGGAGGTTTTGTTTTGGAATGTGGCAATCGACTGTAAGGCGCAGGTCTGCCATTTAATTATATAGTTGTCTAGATAAATTTTTTCTAAAGACGTGATATGCGCCGATTTCACTATATGCCTGCCAAACTACGCTTGGCAGGCATATAGTGAAATCGGCGAAACCTCTGGAAAAGAATCTTCTGGATAACTATAATTTTATAGATGAGAATTGTTGGGTGTTGCAGGAAATATGGGGCAAGCCCAACGTTGCTAGGCTGAGTGCAGCAACCGACATGTCTATAATTTCTTAACCCTTGGCCCTTGCGGCGTGTCTTCAACAAGATAACCCGCCGCCGCAATTTGCGCCCGTAGTGTGTCTGAATCGGCGAAGCGTTTTTCTTTGCGGGCGCGTTGGCGTTCATCAGCCAAGACCAAAATATGAGCCGGAATGGTATTTTCAGCCGGCTTCCAATCCGCCAACCCCAAACCAAACACTTCGTCAAATTTTAATAAGGTGGCTTTTTTAACCGCTTTGGGCAAATCGCTACGCAGCAAATCCCACATCACCGCCAAGGCGCGTGGGGCGTTCATATCATCATTGATCTGCTCGCTAAAACGTGCCACAAAAGCTGGGTCTGGTTCGCTCGGTGCGCCCCATTCATATTGGGTGCTGCGCAAGCGATTTAAGGCGGTGGCTGCGCCGTCTAGGCTTTCCCAATTAAAATTGAGTTTGGCGCGGTAATTGGCGCTGAGGCAAAAGAATCGGTAAGCCAGCGGGTCGTAGCCTTTGTCGATCAGTAATTGCAGTCGTAAAAATTCGCCACTCGATTTAGACATTTTGCTGCTGTCGAGTTGTAAGAAATAGCCATGCAGCCAAAAATTGGCAAGATGGGTTCCGTAACAGGCTTGGGTTTGGGCGATTTCGTTGGTGTGATGCACCGGGATATGATCTTCGCCGCCACAGTGAATATCGAAGAAATTGCCCAAATATTTGGCGCTCATGGACGAACATTCAATATGCCAGCCCGGAAACCCAATGCCCCACGGGCTGCCCCATTCCATTTGGCGACGGGGTGCGCCACTGGCTGAGGTTGGGCTAAATTTCCAGAGGGCAAAATCGGTGGCATTGCGCTTGTCGCCCAATTCAACCCGCGCCCCAGCCTGTAGGCCTTCAATGTCTAAACGCGCCAAATAGCCATAATCGGGCAATTTGGCGGTGTCAAAATAAATGCCATCGGCGGTGCGGTAGGTGTAACCGTTGGCCTCGATTTGGCGAATGGTCTTGATTTGCTCTAAAATATGTTCGGTGGCTTTGCACCAAATAGTGGGTTCGATGATATTCAGGTGTTTGAGGTCGGCACGAAAAGCGTCGGCATAATATTCTGCAATTTGCCAGACTGTTTTGCTCATGCGGCGTGAGCCTTTTTCCATTTTGTCTTCACCTTCATCAGCATCCGAGACCAAATGCCCGACATCAGTGATATTCATGACATGCTTTACCCTGTAGCCATTAAACAGCAAAATGCGCTTTAGCAAGTCTTCAAATAAATAGGTGCGCAAATTGCCAATATGGGCATAATCATAAACAGTGGGGCCGCAGGTATAAAGCGAAACGTATTCAGGGCTGAGCGGCTGAAATTCGCGCAAGCTGCGCGAATAAGTGTCATATAGATAAAGTGGCTGCGGCATAAATGAATGATATCGCAAATTTTGTGCCGTTGTGCAAGGTTTTCGCTGAAATCTGTAGGGGGAATAGCGGGGACGACTCAAAGTCGTCCCTAAAGGCTTCACCGATTGCCCGCCTACGCGGGCAGATTGCGTCCCCGAAGGGGGACGCTCGGCGAAGCCTTTAGG